>CAYSKY010000419.1:0-3691 GCA_964431425.1 uncultured Burkholderiales bacterium | reverse complement strand
CCGAAGGTGGTGAGCGTGTCCCCGGCGATGACGGCCTGGCCATCCTTTTTTACGACAACAATCGTGGTCATGGTCGTTCCTCGTTGGACAGGTTTCGTGGTCTTTCCGCCATTTGAGCCGCGTAGCCGGTGAAAATTCAAACTCAAGCACTGGCGCGGCGATCTGGCCATTTTTGCCCCAGAAGCCGCGCCAGCGCTTGAGTTTTGGCCTGCGGGCCACATCTCGGCACGGTTTGGCGCGACAAGCATAACCCGATTGCACTTCGATCCGTGTAGCATGCCGGGGCACCGTCACCCGGAAACCCAAGGCATTGAAACTGATCGACATCCAGCGAGAAGAATGGCCGGCATTTCTCTGGTCCTTCGCCTATTTCTTCTTCCTCCTCTGCGCCTACTACGTGCTGCGGCCGGTGCGCGACGAAATGGGCATACAGGGCGGCCTGAAAAACCTGCCGTGGCTGTTCAGTGGCACCTTTGCCGGTATGTTAGTCATCACTCCGCTGTACGGCTGGATCGCCTCCCGGTGGCCGCGCCGCAGCTTTTTGCCCGCGGTCTACGTGTTTTTTATCGCCAACCTGCTGTTGTTCTACGCGGCCATGCAAACGCCGGCCATGGGGTCGTTTAGCCTGAGCGCCGGCTTTTTCATCTGGATATCCGTATTCAATTACTTCGTCGTCAGCGTCTTCTGGAGCTTCATGACGGATGTGTTCGACAACATCGCTGCCAAGCGCCTCTTCGGTGCCATCGCCGCCGGCGGCAGCATTGGTGCCATGGTCGGTCCCACCATCACGGCGGCGCTGGTCAAGCAGATCGGCATTCCCAACCTGCTGCTCATTTCCGCGGCCCTGCTGGGCTGCGCCGTGATCTGCATCGTCGGCCTCGGCCGCTGGGCCCACCGCCGGGCACTGGAGCGCGCCCACGAAACCCGTGAAGTCCTGGCCGAAGAGGAAAAAGCCCTGGGCGGCGGCGTACTCGACGGCATCCGCCTGGCCTTCACCTCGCCTTACCTGCTGTCGATCTGCGGGTACATCCTGCTGTTGCAGGGCGTGGGCACTTTCTTCTACATGGAGCAGGTGCAGGTGATGGCCGACAACATGCCCTCCTCCGCCGACCGCACCCAGTTGTTCGCCCAGCTGGACCTGGCCGTTAACGCCATCACCGTGGTCACTCAGTTCTTCCTCACCGGCGCCATGCTCAAACGCCTCGGGCTGGTGTTCTGCCTGCTGCTGCTGCCGGTGCTGGCGGTGTTCACCCTCGGGTTCACGGCGTTCATGCCGACGCTGCTGGTGATTTCCGTTTCCAGCGTACTGCGACGCGCCTGCGAATTCGCCGTGGGTAAGCCCGCCCGCGAGATCCTGTTCACGGTGGTCTCGCGGCAGGAGCGCTACAAGGCCAAGAACATCATCGACACCGTGGTCTCGCGCGGCAGTGACGTCATCTCCACCTGGAGCCACGCGGGGTTGCGCGGCCTGGGCATGAGCACCTCCCAACTGGCATTTGCGGTGATTCCGCTGTGCTTCGTGATGATGGGCGTCGGCGCCTACCTGGGCCGGGAGCAGGAGCGCCGTCGCCAGGCCGGGCCACCGGGGATCGCCGCGGCCGACTAGCCGGTCGGTCAAACCATCGAAAGCCCCCTGGGTTTTGAGGGGAATGCCGGGGCCAACCAGCCGCCGTTTGGTTTGACTTGAGGTACCCACTTCGGCACACTCGCTCCCTTGTTTCCAACGGACATTCAGGAGTCACGCATGTTTTTTCGGGCAACGTTGAAGCACGGCACCCGTGCGCTGGCAATCGCGGGCCTGGCCGGCATGTCACTGCTTGCAGTGGGCGCCGACGCCAAGACCTTCCGCTGGTCCAGCCAGGGCGACATTCTCACCATGGACCCGCATTCGCAAAACGAAGGCCTCAACAACTCCATGTCCGACCATGTGTACGAGCCGCTGGTGACCCGCGGCAAGACCATGGCACTGGAACCCTGCCTGGCAGTGTCCTGGACGCTGGTGAACCCGACCACCATGCGCTTCAAGCTGCGCGAGAAAGTGACGTTCCACAACGCTGCGCCCTTCAGCGCCGACGACGTGGTGTTCTCGATCAACCGCGCACTGGAAAAAACCTCGGACTTTTCCGCATACATGCAGGGCATCAAGGAAGCAAAGAAAGTCGACAACATGACCGTCGACATCATCACCAACGGCCCGAACCCGACGCTGCTGGACCAGCTCACCGAAGTGCGCATCATGAACAAAGCCTGGGCGGAGAAGTTCAACGTCCAGCGCCCGCAGGACTACAAGAACAAGGAAGAAACCTACGCCGCGCGCAACGCCAACGGCACCGGCCCGTTTGTTCTGAAAACCCGCGAGCCCGACGTGAAAACCATCGTGGTCGCCAACTCCAACTGGTGGGGCAAGCGCGAAGGCGATATCAACGAGGTGGTATACATGCCGATCAAGCAGCATGCCACGCGCATGGCGGCCCTCATCACGGGTGAAATCGACCTGGTGCTGGACCCGCCGCCGGAAGACATTCCGCGCCTCAAGCAGAACAAGACCATCAAGATCATCGAGGGCAACGAAAACCGCACCCTCTTCCTGAACTACGACCAGAGCCGCAACGAATTGCTCTATGCCAGCGTCAAGGGCAAGAACCCGTTCAAGGACATCCGTGTGCGGCAGGCCATGGCCCATACCATCGACGCCGACGCCATCCGTACCACGGTGATGCGCGGCTCGGCCGTCACCTCCATGTCGCTGATCGCCCCGCAGGTGCGCGGCTACACCAAGGACGTCGAAAAGCGCTGGCCGCTGGACATCGGCAAGGCGAAGAAGCTGATGGCCGAAGCCGGCTATCCGGGCGGATTCGAAGTGACGCTGGACTGCCCCAACAACCGCTACATCAATGACGAGCGCATTTGCGTGGCCATCGCCGGCATGCTGGCCAAGATCGACATCAAGATCAAACTCAACTCGATGCCGCGCTCGACTTATTTCCCCAAGATCCAGAACACCGATACCAGCATGTACCTGCTGGGCTGGGGCGTGCCCACCTTTGACTCGCTCTACAGCCTGCAGTCCATCCTGCGCACGCGCGGAGCCGGCGGCGACGGCAACTGGAATTTCTCCAACTACTCGAATCCGAAGGTCGATGCCCTGATCGACCAGCTGAAGACCGAAACCGACTTCAAGAAGCGCGCCGAACTGACCCGCGAAGCGCTGCTGCTGGAACAGGCCGACATCGGCCACATCCCGCTCCACCATCAGGTGATCCCCTGGGCCATGCGCAGCAATGTAACCGTGGTGCACCGTCCGGACAATCGCATGCACGCCAAATGGGCGGTGGTGAAGTAGCACCCGGCGGCAGACCTAAAAACGCCAAAAAAGCTATAATGCGCGGCTGCCCGTCGAGGCGACTCGATGGGCAGTTTGTTTCCAACAACAATAGTGTTTCCTGCACTCGGGCGGCGACCACGAATTGCCCCCATGGCGTCCTTCCACACCAAATCCAACACGGTGAGCTTCATGACACGCACGACACTGCTGGCCAGCGCATTGGCGCTGGCAATTTCCTTCCTGCCGGCCGCCGACGCCAAGACGCTGCGCTACGCCAGCCAGGACGATCCCCAGACGCTGGACGCCCACGCCGCCAACCTGCTGCCCACCAACCGGGTGCTGTCGCAGGTGTACGAAGGGCTGGTG
>CAYSKY010000418.1:0-3695 GCA_964431425.1 uncultured Burkholderiales bacterium | reverse complement strand
GTGGTGGGCCCACTAATGGTAACGACCGCACCCGTGGTGTTTACGGTCGAGTTCGTTGGCCCCGTTACCGTCGTGGAGGGCGTGGTGGTATTTGAAACAACCGTGCCGTCGATCGTGGTAACGACGTTGGTTGTAATGTTGTTGGTGACAGTCGTCGTGTTCAATGTGGACGTATTGATCTGGCGCGTGGTGGTGACCGTGTTGCGACTCACAACCTGGGAGTAACGCTGCGGTTGGACTGAGACGGTATAACCATTGGTTTGCGCAGCTGCCCGGCAAAAATAAACCGAATTGCCTGCCACCACACGCGTACAACCGCTGGTTCCGGAGGTCGAATTGTTGCCATACACGCACCAGATGGTACCGGCGTTGTCTGTCTGGCATGCCTGCCCGGTCGGGGGCACCTGCGATCCGTTATTTCCACGGCATGAAAAAATGCCGCCGCCGCCGATGGCAGCCGTACATTGCTCCTGCCCGGCGGTGGCGGTCGTCATGTACCACCGGCGGCTCGTCCCGTCGGTGTTGGACCCGTTGTCGGAGACCGACGTCGAGGGATTGACCGCCGCCGAGGTGGAACAGTTCTTTGCAGCTGAGACCGTCGTCTGATTGCGGTTCCACGGCGTGGTCACTGTCGACGGCAAGGTGGTGGTCCTGTCTATCGTGGTGGAACTGATGACCGAGTCCACCTTGGTCGACGGTGACGTCGTCGTCGTCGTCACCACTGACTTCGCTTTGTCCGGCGTCAATCCGTCAAAGAATGGCCGTGGTTGCGATGAGTCCTGGTTGCCGATCGCAGACGTGCCGTCCAGTTTGAAACCTGCCCCACCGTTCCAGAAGCCGTCAGTGGTCAGAATCGTGAAGTTCTGCTGGCACGAGTATTGAATCGGATCCGTCACCGTGACCGTATTCAGCGTTGTCAGTTTCTTGGCATAAAGCCGGCCCGCATTGGACAGCGCAACGCGCAACGGTGTGCCGCTATTGGCGGCCGTGTTGTAAAGCTTGCTGTAGAAGGCCGCCTTCTGGGTCGCATCAAACGTACCCACGTTCACAAGATCAGAGCCGCCATTGTTGTTCATGGTGGCAAACCCGACGCGGAACCGGTTGTCGATGGATTTGAATGCTATTCCGGTCGCGCTTTTCATCATCAGCAGGCGATTGCGGTAGTAGCTGTACCAGTTGGCAAAATTGGTACGTTCGTCAGTCGCCCCCGGACCCGAACTCGCACTGACAATCACTTTGGTGAAAATCGAATTGACCGGGCGCGTCCCGTCATAAGCCGTGGTGTCGCCAAAAAGTGCGCCGCACTCCTTGAAGAAAATGCCGGCGGTGTTGTAATAGTTCTTTTGCTGCGGCGAGGTCTGGACGCCCGAGTAGACATAGTAATAGGCGGGCTCCCCGGTGCCATCGCCCCCGCGCGGAGAGGTAAATGAAGAAGTGTCGCCCGCCCGGAACACGGTAGAAAGATTGACCGTACTCGAGCCCGTGTTGAAGCCGTTGGTCCTGGCTGCGGTAAAACTCATGTCAGGGTAAGACGAACCGTCGGCCTTGAACGGCGCATAGTATTTTGTGTTCGGGTTGTAGTAGACACCGTTGCACTGGGAACTGCGCAAGCCGTAGTACCCGTATTTGAACGGTACCGCGCTGCCGCCGTCGTCTGAGTCATCCGGCATATGCGACCACGACATACTTCCCGAATCGTCCATCATCAGGAATACGTTTGGTAAAACCGATGTTGTCGATGACGTTACCAGCGGCGCATTCGCGATGTCAGTCGTTGCGGACAGCGCTGGCACCGAACTGGTCGCGACCCCGGCCATGATCATGTATGTCACGGCACGGCGCAAAGTTTGGACAAAAGGGAGATGCTTCATGGAGTACTCCTGGGTTTCATTACATTGAAACCACGGTCTGGGTGAAACTGGTGGTATTTCTCGGCCCGGTCACCTTGGTAGTGATCCGGTAATAGGTCTGGGATGTCACGATCGGGAAATCGAAATCGCCCGCCTTGTTGCCGTCATTGCTGGCTGCGGTCTGCGCAACCGCACACGATGGAATGGTTGAGGGGGCCACTGGCGGATTGCACAGCCGGTGCACAACGTACTCAATCGAGTTGCCCACGGCGTCAGCAGCAACTGTCTTTTTCTCTCCAGCGGGAATGGCGTCAAAAAATGCACTCCAGGTCTGGGTGCCAACCGGGCCGGCTGCATAGCGCCGATATCCGTTGGCCAGGTCGTCGCCCGTTTTCAGCGCCGGCTTGTTGGCGTTGATAAACGCGACGGCATCTTCCGTACCGCGGTCAGCAGAACTGGTCGCCGCCTGCTTGAAGGCAAGATTGCCTGCTACAAGGTTCGATGTATCCACCGAGCGCACAAGCGCGATACCGGCGAGCGTCAATGCAACCAGCATGATCAACGCCATGAGCAAAACGACACCCTGTTGCCGGTGCAGTGAGGTGTTTCGGGATTGGTGGGAGTGAATCAACATTTTGCGGCACTCTGTGCGTAGCTGATATTGCGAATTGGAGCGACGGTCTCAAAAACCTTGTACCGATAGTTCTTCCAGAGCGGATTTGCCGTCAGGTCGATCGGCGCAGCGGTCGGGGTATCGGTTGAAACCACTGATGCAGACCAAGTCGGCGCGTTGGGGGTGACGTACCCGTCCGGTGGAAACTGGGCGACGTTGGTTTTTTCATACTGGTTATTGCGTACCACCAGTGCAATTCGAGCAGCCCGGGTCCGCACCCAGTCGCAGGCGCTCACGGGCGCCGCAGACTCCCAGCGGTCAACGCTATCAACGGGATCAATGGTGTCCTTGCCATAGAGCGCCCTCATGGCAACAATGTCTGAGCCTGCCGGAGTCCAATCCGCAGCGTTGGCACATCCCACCGCCGGCAATGCCGCCGTAAAGTCGCACCGGAGGAGATTTCCGCCCCGCACCGCGTAGCCGATAATCTTGAAATTCGCGCCCTGATTGAAAATCACGCCGTTCGCCATGCCGGGCGCGCCCGTTGCAACCGTGATCGTCTTGGCTGCGGTATCCACGGCAACGACGCGGTCCAGGACCAGTCCTGCCGCGCCACTGCACGGGTTTGCACGTGCTGCAGGCGTGGCGATGATCCAGTCTCCGGCCGTGTAAAAGCCCGGCGTCTGCACGGCATAGACTGTGGCGGAGGGTTGGGCAGTGATTCCATCTCCTTCCGGTGAGCCGTTGGTGGCCCCGTAGGAGATCAAAAGTGACTCGGTTCCCGCGTCCGATGCCAGCGAACCGATCGTCAAAGGCGCAAATGCTGCGAAATTGGTGCCGCCGATCGCCAGGTCACAGCCCACCACGTTACGTGAGGCAAAGCCATAGCCGGCGAATCGCAAGTCGCGCTGCATTTGGTAAAGCGAAATGGCCCCTGTGCTTGAAGCATCATCGCCACCTGTGGTCGTGCGCTTCTGCGCTTCAAAGGTTGTCGAGACCTGGGTCATGATTACAATGCCGAGCATCGCGATCAGCATGCCGACCAGGATCTCAACCATGGTGAAGCCGCGTTCGTGCTGCCGGAGCTGAGCGGTCCTGTTCATCAGCTGTCCTTCACAATCTGGGAGACCAGCGTGTAGTTGTGGGGTGTGCCCGAGGTATCGCCGGGCGCAAGCCAGAAAACACGGATTGTTACGGTCCCATCGGCCTGAACATCAACCGCAGGTGGATTG
>CAYSKY010000417.1:0-3698 GCA_964431425.1 uncultured Burkholderiales bacterium | reverse complement strand
TTCGTATTCGTCCTTGTAGGCCATCAGCTTGAAGAGCGATTTGGCGACGGCGTGGTTGCTCTCGCCGAGCATGCCGACATGGGTGATGAGAATGTCGATCGGCCACTCAAGCTCCGCGTATTCTTTGCTGGTGTTGATACCCAGGGGCAGTGTAATCGCGGCGAGGACAATCACGAGTTGCCATCCCCAGAACGTGAATGCTGCGAGCCCGTCGGAAAACAGCCGTGCCTGGCAAGTTCGCTGAACAACGTAATAGGAGGTGGCGAACAGCGCGCACCCACCAAACGCGAAGATCACCGCGTTGGTATGCAACGGACGCAACCGTCCATAGGATAGAAACGGTATGCCGAACGTGAGGTCGGGCCAGATCAACTGTGCTGCGATGATCACGCCGACCAGCATGCCCACGATGCCCCAAACAACGGTCATCAGGGCAAACTGCCGCACCACCTTGTAATTGTAGGTCGTCGCTTCTGCCTGCATGTTAAGGGTCCCTTAAGGTTGATTTCTTACAACATGGCGATGGTTGCATTGCTGCAAAAAAGGGGTTTTGATGTACATCAAGTGGGGTCAAATGGCCCACTTTTTTCCTCGTCAGGCAGCTTTTTTTCGTCCTTGTTTGACGGGTGATCGTCGTCCATGAGAATGCGGTGTCCCGGGCTTTCAAGGTCGTCGAACTGGCCGTTCTCGGCTGACCACCAGAATGCGGCGCCGATGCCCAAGGCGATCACTACGCCCAGGGGAATGAGCAGAATCAGAATTTCCATGTCAGTGGGCCGAACCGCGCAGCAGGCGCAGCGAATTCGCGACCACGACAATGGAACTGGCGGCCATGCCGATGGCAGCCCAGGCGGGCGATAACCAGCCCATCATCGCCAATGGAACTGCAATGGCGTTGTAAGCGGCGGCCCAGACAAAATTTTGCCGGATCACGCTGTTCATGCGCCGGGCGGTTCGGCGTGCCGTCAGCAGGGGAGCCAGATGCCCCGACATCAACACCGCGTCTGCCGTCAGGCGCGTCAGGTCGGCGCCACGGCCCATGGCAATCGAGACCTGGGCGCGACCAAGCAACGGCCCGTCGTTTACACCGTCACCGACAGCGATCACCTGCCGGCCCGACGCGATCAGTTGTTCGGCATAGGCCAGTTTGCCTTCGGGCAGGCAGCCTGCCCGTACCAATCCGGCATCCACCGGAATCTGGGCAGCAAGTCGATTGACGCGCTCCGCACTGTCACCGGAGAGCAGGTGCACGCGCAGGCCCTCGTTGCGCAATTGCCCGAGGATGCCGGGCGCATCCGGCTTGAGCGGATCATTGGTAGAGAATGCCGCCAGCCACTGCCCGTCGCGCCCCAGGAACAGGCTGGCCGAGTCCGGCAAAGTGGTTGGCTGGCCGGCGATCTGGCTGACATAGTCACGCTTCCCGAGGCGGTGGCGCACACCGCCCATCAATCCCTCCACGCCGTATCCGGGTGCGGCGACGGCGCCGGTGACCACGGGCATTTCGGCAGCATCCATTTGAGCGGCGTACCGTCGTTGCAAGGCGCGGGCAATCGGGTGGACGGATCCGTGTTCGAGGGCCGTCGCCACGGCCAGTGTGCTGGCATCATCCAACGGACCCAGGAGGTCGAGGGACTCGATGGCCAATTCGCCGCTGGTGAGTGTGCCGGTCTTGTCGAAAACAATGTCGCTTGCAGCAGCGATTCGTTCCAAGGTGTCGGCGCGGGTGATGAGAAGACCGTCGCGTGCAAGGCGGCTGGTTGCGAGAGCCTGTGCCGCCGGCGCAGCCAGCGCCAGTGCGCAAGGGCAGGTAACCGCCAGCACCGCGACGGCGACCGGCAGGCTGCGCGACGGGTCAATCAAGAACCAGATAAACGCCGAGCCTGCTGCAGCGGCCAATGTCAACGGGGCAATCCACTTGGCGATGCGATCCGCCAGCAGCACCAGGCGCGGGCGTGCCGCCATCGCCTGCTCCGTCAGCTGACGCAGCATGGCGGCGGCGCTCTGCCGACCGGCCCTTGTGACACGCAGAAACACGGGCGAGCCCAGGTTCAGGGAACCACCGATGACCGCGTCGCCTGCGCATCGTGCGACCGGCAGGGACTCACCGCTCAACAGGGACTCATCAAATTCGCTTGCACCGTCGATGATGATGCCATCCGCCGCCGCCATTTCACCGTTAGCGATGCGAATCACATCCCCCGGCTGCAGATCGGCGACAGGAACGCTTGCGCCGGTGTTTTCATGAAGATCGCCCGATATGCGCCATGCCACGGACGGCGTGGCGTTGGTGAGGCGCTCAATCGCCGACGACTCCAGGTAGCGCGCCGACAGGAGCAGGAATACAAACATGGAGATGGAATCAAAGTAAGTTTCGCCGTGGCCTGCGGTAAGTGCTGCGCAACTGCTGGCGAAGCCGGCGACGATGGCCAGTGTGATCGGCAGGTCCATGCTGATCCTGCGCAGCCGCAGCACGGCAATGTCGCGCCAGGCGCCGGCGAAAAAGCTGCGTGCCGAATAGAGGACGGCGGGCAGCGTGAGCACCATTGCCGCCCAGTTCATCAGCGCCAGGGCCTCGGGGCTGACGTCGCCCGGTGCGCTGAAATAGAGCGGCACGGTGAACATCATCACCTGCATCATCGACAGCAGGGCCACTCCCAGTTCAATGAGCGCACGCCGGCGGGCCTTGCGGCGCGTGACCAGTGCAGCGCCGGCACTGGCCGGCTGGCCGGACAGGCCGACGCGTTTGAGCGACTGCAGTACGGACGGCAGGCTGGTTCGCAACGGGTCCCAGGTGACCGACGCACGGTGGGTAATCTGGTTGACGGCGGCCCCGCTCACGCCGGGCTCCCGTTTCAGGGCGGATTCGGCCAGCCAGACACAGGCACTGCAAGTGATGCCATCCACGTACAGTTCTGCAGAACACAGGTCACCCTGCGCGGACACGTAGCCGGCTTGCACGCGCTCAAGTGCGTAAAGCGAATCGCTGAAAATCTCTTCGGGCGAGGGAACCGGTGCGGCACCCGGCGGCGCGGTGCGTTCCCGGTAGAACGCCTCCATGCCGTTATCGATAATGGTGCGGGCCACCGACTCGCAGCCGACACAGCACATGGGACGGTAGGCGCCATCGAACCTGACCTGGTAGCCGGTACCCGACGGTACCGGTAGTCCACAGTGGAAGCAGTTGGCCTCGGCCGCCGCGGCAAGGGCTTCGTCACCGGGCCGGCCAGCCGCCGCATTCACGGGCGTGGGGCCCCGTGGCCCACCAGCGTCACGCAATACGCACCGAAGGCCTGCAACTGGTCCAATGAGGCAAGGCGTGCGAAGCCGAACAAGCCGATCGCCACCACCATCAGGCCGGCCGCCTGCCTTACACGTGGCAGGCGCGTCCAGCCCTGCAGGCGGCCCGCGGCCAGACCCGCGGCCAACATGGCGGGTAGTGTTCCCGCACCGAAAGCCAGCATGCACGCCGCCCCGGCCATTGCGCTCCCGGCACTGATCGCGGAGAGCAGCATCGCGTACACCATCCCGCAGGGAATCCAGCCCCAGATTGCCCCGAACAGGGCGGCCTGATATGGCGATCGCAGCGGCAGCAGCGACCTGGTCATCGGAGAAATTCGCCGCCAGATGACCCCGCCCGCGCGCTCAAGTGGCGCGAGCAACTGCGGGATTCCCATCCGATAAAGACCGGTCAATACAAT
>CAYSKY010000416.1:1581-3708 GCA_964431425.1 uncultured Burkholderiales bacterium | reverse complement strand
ACCTTGTACTTCTTTGCCACGTCATTGAAGCTGGGCCCGACGATCTTTTTATCAACCTGGTGGCAGGTCATGCAATTGCTCTTCGTGGCCAACTCGAGCGTGGCGACCTTCGGCTTGGCAACCGGCGTGGATACTACACCTGACGGAGCCGCCTGCTTCTCCGTGTCGATACCCCGCGACGGACCGACCAGCCGTTGCTGCTCGGCCAGATTGCCGTGCGTGCCGCGCGCAAAATCGGGCAGGAAGGAGGCAAGGCCGATTTCAACCTTGCAGTCACGCATGCACGCCGTGTTCTGCACGTCGCCTTTGCTGGCGATGGCCCAAAGCCCTTCGTATTTCACCTTGCCGTTGCGGTTGGGCAGCCGGTTCTGCACGTCGCGAATGGTCTTTTCGTCGAGTACAAACCCCTCCGGCACGATGTCGGCCAGATTCAGCATGTAGGCGAGCACGGCGTACACCTCATCGGTCTTGAGCGATTTCGGCGCATTCCATGGCATGGCACGGTGAATGTAATCCCAGAGCGTGGAAACGGCCGACACCTTCATGAAGGTCGTGCGGGCAACAGGTTCCTGCAAGGCTTTCACGCGACCCACCCGGATGTCCTCAGCAGTGGTTCCACCCACAATCGGACTGAATACTTCGTTGGATTCACCGAAGGTGCCGTGGCAGCTCGCGCAGCGGTTGTCCCAGATGGCCTGCCCTTCGGCCACCGAGCCTTTGCCCGGGGGCAGTCCTTTGAAGTCCGGACGTACATCAATATCCCATGCCGCAATTTCGGCCGGCAGCGCGGTTCTACCGATACCCGGGTACAGGTCGGCCGCCGCAACCGAACCCGCGAGCGACAGCATAAACACCAGTGCGCTAGTAAACCTGGACATTGCTGACCTCCCCGGAGTCGGCCACTTTCCAGGACTGGATGGCGTTGTTGTGATAAATGGAACGCGTACCCCGCACTGCCCGCAACTGGTTGATCTTCGGCTGCACATAGCCGGTGTCATCGATGGCGCGGCTTTGCAGAATGACGGGCGAACCATCCCAGTTCCAACCGATGTTGAAACGCGTCAGGCATTTGCTCAGCACCGGGCTTTCCAGACGGGCGGTCTTCCAATTGCGGCCACCGTCGAAGCTCACATCCACCCGCTTGATTTTGCCGCGCCCGGACCAGGCAAGACCCGTCACGTTGTAGTAGCCCTTATCGAGCAGGGTCTGACCACCCGATGGCGAGGTGATGACCGATTTGCATTCCTGGATGGACGTGTACTGGCGGTGACGACCATCGGGCATCAGGTCGATGTAGTGGATCACCTCATCCTTGGTGCCGTAGGGCTGGTCGCCCACTTCGATGCGCCGCAGCCATTTCACCCAGGAGACTCCCTGGATGCCGGGCGCCACCATTCGTAGCGGGTAGCCGTTTTCAGGACGCAGCATCTCACCGTTCATGGCGTAGGCCACCATGCAGTCATCCAGCGCGCGGTCAATGGCGATGGTACGGGTCATGGACGAGCCGTCCGCCCCCTCCGCAAGGACGTACTTGCCGTTCTTGCGGTCATAGCCCGCCATTTCCAGAATGGTGGACAGCAGTACACCGGTGAATTCACAGCAACTCAACATGCCATGCGAGTACTGCACCGTCGGCACGGCCACGTTGCCCCACTCCATGCCGGTATTGGCACCACACTCGATGAAGTGCATGCGCGAGACGGACGGCAGGCGCATCAGGTCGTCCATGGTGAACACCATCGGGTTCTTCACCAGGCCGTTGATCATCAATCGATGCTTTGAAGGATCCAGATCCCACCAGCCTTGATGGTGCCGTTCAAAGTGCAACCCGCTGGGCGTAATGATGCCGAACATGCCCTGTATCGGCGCAAACGACACCGAGGCTGCCGATACGCGGGTGAGCCCCGGGCTTTCGCGGCGCTGCAAATTGCGCTCGTATTGCGAGGGCATACCGTAGCCGTCGGCCGCTACCGGTCGGCCCAGTGCGCGGGAGTGCTCGGGCAATTCGAGGATGTTGGGATCGCCCTTGAATTCAGCAGCAGCGGGTGCGGCCGCACCGGCGGCGGCCAGCGCAAAGGCGGAGCGGAGGAATCCGCGGCGGCCTGCGGTGACCTCGGCGATCTGCTG
>CAYSKY010000416.1:0-1571 GCA_964431425.1 uncultured Burkholderiales bacterium | reverse complement strand
CGCGCCCGGTTTGACCGGGTCACTCTCTGCCATCGCCTCTCTCCAGTTAAGCCCGGCTTGGCGGCCGGGGCTGCGTGATACTTGCTGCGTTTTTATATTATGAAACGCTTATATAAGCCAACTCTAATGGACAACATTCCAGCCTGTCAAGTAACCTTCGCTTCTCTGAATCGAATGGAATCACATGGTTGCCGGCACCAAGCCACGCCGCAAGGCGCGCAGTACCGCCACCGAAAAAGGCGAGGACATCTTTGCCCTGATCGGCAAGGCCGAGAACATTGACCAGGCTGCCGTCGCCATGCAGGCCATGGCCCATCCCTCCCGCATCAAGATCCTCTGCCTGCTCTCCTCCGGGGAAATGATGGTGCAGGACATTACCGATGCCATCGGTTCCACCCAGAGCAACATCTCCCAGCACTTGCGCATCTTGAAAGCCGGCGGCCTGATCACCGCTCGCAAGGAAGCGACCAAGGTTTTTTACGGCGTTCAGGACGATCGCATCCTGAAAATGATTGCCATGACCCGCGATGTCTTTTGCGCGACCTGAGAACATGACCAACACTATTGATTTCCGCAGCGACACCGTCACCCGTCCCACGCAGGCCATGCGCGAGGCGATGATGGGCGCTGATGTGGGCGACGACGTTTACGGCGAAGATCCGACCGTCAACGCCTTGCAGGAAAAGGCGGCCGCCCTGCTCGGCTTCGAAGCCGCGCTATATGGCGTCTCCGGGACGCAGACCAATCTGCTGGGCCTGATGGCCAACTGCCAGCGCGGCGAGGAGGTCATCGTCGGGCAGGCGGCGCACACCTACAAATGGGAAGGCGGTGGCATGGCCGTGCTGGGTTCCATCCAGCCGCAGCCACTGGAGCAGCGGGCCGACGGCACCATGGATCTGGCGGCTATCGAAGGTGCCATCAAACCTGACGATGCGCATTACCCGATGACCCGGCTGATCGCCCTGGAAAACACCTGGGGCGGAAAAGTACTGCCGGGCGACTACATCACGAGCGTGAAGGCGCTGGCTGACCGACGCGGCCTGTCGACCCACCTCGATGGCGCACGCCTGTTCAATGCGGCGGTCTACAACGCGCGGCAGACCGGCACCACCCCGATTGAGGCGGCGCGCGAGATCTGCAAGTCGTTCAATTCGGTTTCGATCTGCCTGTCCAAGGGACTGGGCGCGCCGGTGGGTTCGCTGCTGCTGGGCGAAAAGGCGCTGATCACCCGCGCACATCGGCTGCGCAAAATGATCGGCGGCGGCATGCGTCAGGCCGGCATCGTGGCGGCGGCAGGCCGGTACGCGCTTGATCACAACATCGATCGCCTCGCCGACGATCACGCCAACGCGGCCCTGCTGGCTGACGGGCTCGCCAAGGTCTCTGGCGGGCAACTCAGCATTGAAGCGCCGCAGACCAACATCCTGTGGGTGGGCTACCCGCCCGCCATCGGCGATGCGTTCACGGCGCACCTGAAGGCCAACGGCATCCTGGTATCAGCCACCTACGGCAAGCAGCGTTGGGTGACGCACCTCGATGTGGCGCGCGAGGACATCGAACGATCACTGTCC
>CAYSKY010000415.1:0-3708 GCA_964431425.1 uncultured Burkholderiales bacterium | reverse complement strand
ATCCGGCGCTGGAAAAAGGCACCATCGACGGCGCCGAGTGGATCGGCCCGTATGACGACGAAAAGCTGGGCTTCTACAAGGTGGTGAAGTACTACTACTATCCGGGCTGGTGGGAATCCAACTCGATGTACTCGTTCTACGTGAACATCAAGGAATGGGACAAGCTCCCGAAGGAATACCAGGCCGCCTTCGAAGCCGCCGCGTATGAAGCCAACATGGACATGATGGCGCTGTACGACTTCAAGAACCCGGCCGCACTGCGCAGTTTGGTAGGCAAGGGTGTGCAACTGCGCGCCTTCTCACCGGAACTGATGAAGGCAGCGCAGAAAGCCTCGTTCGAACTGTACGAAGAAGAAGCCGCCAAGAACCCTGCGTTCAAGAAGATGTACGAACCCTGGCTCAAGTTCCGCGAAGACATCAACCTCTGGCATCGCGTGGCCGAGCAGTCATACACCACGTTCGCGGCCGCAAATCCGCCGCCGACCAAGAAGTAAACGATCGCCGCACCATCCCGCCCCGGCCCCTTGCGGCCGGGGTTTTTCATTGCGCGCAGTGAATCAGCCGCTGTGTCAGGGGATGCAGAACTTTTTTTTCAGCTACGACCAGATAGAAGCTCTCCCCAAGCCCCTCGGATGTGGCTACCCGTCGCAGCTTGTATCGTCGCATCAGCTCCGCATCAACCAGTTCCGCCGTCGGAAACACCCCCATGCCGCCGGCTGCGAAAGTCTTCAGCAGTGCGCTGTCCTCAAACTCACCCACAACGTTTGGCTTGATGGACGCCTTCTCAAACCATTGATCCAGTCGCGCGCGCATGGCGACATTATGTGTGGGCAGCAATACGGGCACGGTTGCCAGCGACTGCGGGAAATTGCGGCGCGCGGCGGACGCGTGGTCTGCCGGCGAATACCACGCCACTTTTGATGTCCCCAGACAGTGGCTATAGAGCCTGAGATTTGGATTGGCCGGCGCAGGTCGGTCCGCCAGGGCGGCATCGAGCCGATGCAGAGCCAGGTCGCCGAGAAGGTCCTCGAACTGTCCCTCGTGGCAGACCAGTCGCAGGTTCTTCTCGCTCATCACCGGATCCAGCAGGTGCCTGACCACCAGCTTGGGCAAACCGTCCGAGATTCCCAGCGAGAGCCGGACGCGCGGTGAACTAAGCGCCTGTTGCACCAACACCGGCAACTGTTCCCCAAGTTGGAAAATCTGCTCTGCCTGATGCAGAACCGCTGCGCCGGCCTCGGTCATTGCCAGGCCGCGGCCCGCCGGTCGAAGCAATGCACAACCGAGGCTGAGTTCCAGCTCCCGCACTTGCGCGCTGACGGTCTGCACCGCCATGCCCAGGCGTTCGGCAGCCCGCGAAACGCCGCCCTCCTTGCAAACCGCCCAGAAGTAATAGAGGTGCCGGTAATTCAATGCTTGGCTCATATTCCTGTTTTTCCGAAGTAACGGTTCGTAATTATCCACTTTATTCGATAAGTGACACCTCCTATTCTTCGCCCGTCCCAACCCCGACTAAGGTGCCACATGCAATTTGTTTTTGATTCCCCGGATCCTGCGGCCGCTCATCTGCGGCAGTTTGCGGAACATCGCGTCCGTTTTGTCATGCGCCGCCACGCCTGGCTGCTGTCCTTTGCCCGGTTGCGGCTGACTGACATGAACGGTCCACGCGGTGGGTCCGACAAGTGTTGCCGCCTGTCGCTGAAGACCGATCGCGACGGCACTCTGCATGTCACTTCCGTCGCCGCCGACTGGCGTGCCGCCTTGGAGGGCGCTCTGGTGCGCGCCGCCGCCTTGCTGGTTCGCAGGCGCACGAAGGGCCGTGCGCAGCGGCGTCATCTGCCGCAGCACGCCGTCGAAAGCCGGCGGGAGGATTCCATGGGCGCCTAACGATTCCCGCGCCACCCCCTGCCCGGTGAACCCGGTCGGGTAAATCGAAGTTTCCAACTCACATTACAGGAGAATATATTTTGCGTACCTACCCCAAGAACAGCCCGCAAGCCGCCGCACGCCTGGTCGCACTGGCAATGCTGGCCGATGGCAATATGTGCAAATCCGAGCAGGATGTACTAGCCAGAATGGATGCCTGTCGGCAACTCGGCCTCGACTCGCAGCAATTGCACGAGGTGGTGCATGCCTTGTGTGAAGACCTGCTTGCGACCTCCAGCCGCAACTGGGGCGCGGCGTGCCGTGTGGACGAATCAACCTTGTCCGCCCTGTTGGCCGAGATCGACGCGCCCGCTCTGCGCCTGCGCGTACTTAACCTGTGCGCGGCCGTTTCCAGCGCAGACAGGCATTGGTCGGACGGGGAACGGCTGTTGCTCGAGACGGCGTTGGCGGACTGGAGCATGCCGCACAGCATTGCCAAGCCTCTCGTACAACAGGCCGGGCGGTACCATGGATGAGTACGCATGGACGATGCTGTTCATCGCCACTCTGGTCGCCTATTGCAGTTGGCGGGAGCGGACGAATGACAACCGGCGTGACTCACGAATCCTTGCAGGTATTGCCGGCGCGGGACTGGCGGCTACCGGACTCATGGCCACACTTTGAAAACCGCACCCATCCGTGCAACGCGAACAGTCTGCCGCAGCGTTCAGGCGGGCTCCAGGAGCGTCCCGCGCTGGCCGGCAATACCGTGGGCACCGTATGCCACGGCAACAGGCATATCCGTCCACGCCAGCCCACCCAAGGCGAACACGGGCACGGGTGCGACGTCTGCAATCAAGCTGAATGCCTTCCATCCGAGCGGGGAAACCGCCGGGTGGGAGCGCGTTGCCTTGACCGGCCCGAGCACCACAAAGTCCAGACCCAGTTCGCCGGCGCGATCAATTTCGGTGCGCGAATGGGTCGAGGCCGCTACGAGTGGAAACGGCGGTCGCTCCCGGCAGCTCGCAAGTTGCGCACCGGTCAGGTGGACGCCGTCTGCGCCGGTGATGCGCGCGAGGTCGGCATCGGCGTTGACAAGCACCCTCGCGCCAGCGGCATGCGCCAGGCTGACGACGCGGCGTACAAAGACGCCACGTTTTTCGTCGTTCATTTTTTTTTCGCGAACCTGCACCAGCCGCAGGCCGCCTGCCAGCTGCCTTTCGAGTTTTGCAAGATAACTTTCGATGCCCTCCTCATGGGCATCGCTGATGGCATAAGTGGTCGGCAGCGAAAGCGCCTTGAATATGGGCACGCAACCGGGCAAGGTCGGCGACACGGTCAACGCCTCGATACGCTGCCACTCAAAGTACTGTCCCTCGCGGCCATGCATCTCGCCTTCCCAGGCCTGCACCCGCCAGCAATGCAAACGAACCGTTGCGTGGGTATAGCGCATGATGAACGTGAACCAGGGCGTCGCACCGGTGATGGTGACGTTCAATTCCTCGATCAGCTCGCGCACCAGTGCGTCGCGCACCGTTTCGCCCGGCTCCAGCTTGCCGCCGGGAAATTCCCAATAGCCAGGATAGGGCTTGCCCTCGGGCCGTGAAGACAACAAAAACGTGCCGTCAGGCCGCAGGAAAATCGCCACGGCGACGTCGGTGATGACCTCCGTCATGTCTTGCGGCGTGCGGGGCGGCGGACCTTCTTCGCCGGCGCCGGATGGCGGCCCGCCCAGTCACGTGCAAACTGGTAGGCTACGCGTCCGCTGCGTGAACCCCGCTCCAGCGCCCACAGCAGCGCGGCCTTGTGCATGCCTTCCGGATCACGGGTCCGGCCGCCGGT
>CAYSKY010000414.1:288-3708 GCA_964431425.1 uncultured Burkholderiales bacterium | reverse complement strand
TATCGGTGCCGTGTAACATATGCAGCCGAGCGCCGGGGTAAAGCGTCTTGATCTGGATGGTCGGGTAATCGACTTCCGGCAGTGCCGAAAGCGGCAGCTGCCGGTAGGCCAGAAAGCCGGCGAGCAGAATGGCGACCATCAGCAGCGAGGTCGCCACCGGTCGCAGGATGAACAGGCGTGACGGATTCATGCGCGCCTACTGCCCCTGGGCGCGGCGTTCCTGCATCTTTTTGCGGAACTCGGCTTTCTGCTCGTCCGTCATGCCTTCCATGCGCTTGCGCATTTCCGCTTTCTGCTCATCGGTCATGTCGCGCCAGCCACCGCCGCCTGATGGCGGTGCTTTCGCGGGTGCCGCGTCGGCGGCCGGCTTTTCGCCAGCGGACGGTTTGCTGTCAGCAGCCGGTTTGGCGTCAGCCTTGGCTGGTGACTTCGCGGCGCCGGCGTCTTCGGCTGGCCGGCCGGGCGCGCCGGGCGTATCGCCGCCACCCTTGCCACCACGATCGCCGCGCTTGCCGTCGCCGCCACGGCCACCAGCGCGTGCCTTTGGCACGAACGGCGCAGTCACCTCAACTTTGGCGCCTTCGCGCAACCGGTCGATGCCATCGGTCACCACCACTTCGCCGGGCGCAATGCCGGACTCGATAACCACGTTGTCGTTTTCGCTGGGCCCCATCTTCACCGGCCGCATGGTGGTGGTTTTGTCTTCCTTCACCACGTACACAATCGTGCCCTGGGCACCGCGTTGGATGGCGGCCAGCGGAATCACGGTGGCGCCCTTGCGGGTATCAACCACCATGCGCACGTTTACAAACTGGTTGGGGAACAACAAGCCTTCGGGATTGGGAAATTGCGCCTTCAGCTTGATGGTGCCGGTCGCGGTATCGATCTGGTTGTCCACGCTGATCAGGCTGCCGACGGCCAGCTTGTTCTTCTGCTCGCGGTCCCAGGCTTCCACTGCCAGTTTCTCGCCTGCCTTGAGTTGTTTCAGCACGCGTTGCAGATTGTCCTGTGGAATGGTGAACACCACGGTGATCGGATCCACCTGGGTGATAACCACGAGGCCATTGGCGTCCGATGTGCGCACAATATTTCCTGAATCGACCTGGCGAAGCCCGAGGCGTCCGGGGATCGGCGCAGTGACGCGCGTGTAGCCCAGGTTGAGACGCGCATTGTCCACCTGCGCCTGGTCAATCTTGACCGTGCCTTCGAACTGCCGCACCAGCGCTTCCTGCTGGTCCAGCTGCTGCTTGGCGACGGAGTCCTGCGCCAGCAATACGCGATAGCGTTCGAGGTCCAGGCGCGCATTGTTCAACTGCGCCTGATCACGCGCCAGTTGTCCCTCCACCTGCGAGAGCGCCACCTTGAGCGGTTCCGGGTCGATCAGTGCCAGCACGTCGCCTGCTTTGACGATCTGCCCTTCCCGAAACAGCACGTCTTGCAGCAGGCCGTCTACCCGCGCCTTGACCGTGGCCACGCGCAACGCCGCCACCGTTCCGAGTGCTGTCTGCACCACATTGATGTCCGCCACTTTCGCTGGCACCGCGATCACCGGCTGGATGCGATTGGGGTCGAATCCGCCAAACCTTCCGCCGCCGGACTTGCCGGGGGCGCCCGGCGCTGCGCCGCCGGCGCCTTTGGCGGGCGTGGCGCCTGCTGTCGTGTCAACCGGCGTATTGCGCGTCGTCCAGTAGTAGTACCCGCCGCCCGCGACCAGCAGCACCGGCACGGCAATGATCAGGATACGCAACCACAACGGGCGGGCGGCAGGCGAGGCGGGCGGGGATTGAAACGTCGGCATGATGGATTGTGGTGAAGGCGGGAAGAAAGACGCAGAAGAATCAAGTGGCGGGACGGATGCCCTGCGTGGGGGTCCAGCAGAACGCTGCCCTGCAGGCAAAGGTGTTGAGTTCGGCGGGGCGGTGCAAGGACTGGCTTTGACGCCAACAGCGGCAAAGCCAGCGAGCCTCGGCCGGCAGGTATTCAAGGCCGAACGTCACCAATTGTAGCCAAGTGCGACCGGGTAAATGTGCTGTTTTGTAACCAGCTCTTTGCTGGCCGGAAACAGGCCGTCCCAGCGGACTCGGAGCATCTTCACAGCAGGGCAAAGGGCTCGCCCCACCCAGTGCCCGCGCTACTACTGAACGCGGCCGCCGGTCGCTTTGTAAAAGTCTGCTATCGCCGCGCGGAATCCGCGCTCGGCCTCGATGCGGTTGAGCTCTGCCAGCAGCAGGTTGCGTTCGGCGTCGATCACATCCAACTGGCTGGCAATGCCATTCGTGTACCGCAGCTTCGCCAGCCCCCATGAGCGCGTCAGCGCTGCAACGCGACGCTGCTCGATCTCATTGACCTCGCGCGCGGCGGACTGTGCCTCGATGGCGTCCCGGGCTTCACGGAAGGCGTTGGCCACGACAGTCCGATACTGCGCCAGCGACTGTTCATTGCGCGCCTCGGCTGCCTCGACCTGGCGGTTGATGCGACCCGCACCCCACAGCGGCTGTGTGAGGTTGCCGGCAAAATTCCAGATGCGTGCGGGGCCCGTGAACAGATCGGCAAGTGATGTGCTTTCGCTGCCCAGCAGTCCGGTGAGGGTGATGGATGGAAAGTAGGCCGATCGCGCCACGCCGATGCGGGCGTTGGCGGCCATCAGGTTCTGCTCCGCTGCCACAACGTCCGGCCTGCGCAGCAAAATTTCAGATGACAGCCCGGCAGGGATGGTTGGTTGCACTGCCTGCCGCGGCACGGCGGAGCGCGCCGGTGCCTGGTTCAGGATGGCGCGCGGCGAACGGCCGAGCAATACGCCCAGCGCGCGCTCCTGCTGGCCCAGTTGGCTTTGCAGTGGCGGCAGCAGCCCGCGTGCGGCGTCCACTTCGGCGGCACGCTGCTGGAAATCAAACTCGGAAATCACGCCGGCGTCGAAGCGCTTTTTCTGGAGCCCGAAGCCTTCCTCGGCGCGGGCCAACGCCTGCCGGGTGGCGTCCAGCCGGGCGTCAAGTGCCAGCAGATTGAAATATCCCTGTGCCACCTGTGTCGTCAGCGAAAGCATCAACGCATCGCGATTGGCCTGCACCGCCAGCAGGTCGGCCCTGGCAGCCTCGCTGGCGCGCCGGTAGCGGCCCCAGAAGTCGATCTCATAGGAAACATTCAGCACCGCCCGGTTGGTGGTGGATTGCAGGGGCTGCCCCGGTCCCGCACGGCTGCTTTCGGCCGAATTGCGGTTGCGCTCGCGCGATGCCGAGGCATAGACAGTCGGAACCTGGTCGGACACGGTAAGACCCAACAACGCCTGCGCTTCGGCGACCCGCGCCGCCGCAACCACCAAATCCTGGTTGTTTTTCAGCGCCTCTTCCACCGTTCTGTTCAGGACAGGATCATTGAAACCCTGCCACCAGGAAGCCGCTTCCGCCGGGGCCGACCCCGCGG
>CAYSKY010000414.1:0-278 GCA_964431425.1 uncultured Burkholderiales bacterium | reverse complement strand
CATCTGCCGCAGGTAACTCCATCACCGGTCGCGCGTAATCGGGCCCGATGGCGCAGCCACCCGCCAGAACCACCACAGAGGCAAACAGCAAACCAGTTCTAAACAACGTGTAATTTTTCATGGCTCTACACCTGATCGCCCGGGAGGACATGGTGCCCGGGCTTGGGATTCACCCGGCTTCGCGCCAGGGCGTGTGCGTGGGCGGCTTCGGCGCGAATGTCGGCCTCGCTGCGCGATTCACCCAGCTTGCGCTCGGTGATGACTTTGTAAAACAAGGG
>CAYSKY010000413.1:0-3730 GCA_964431425.1 uncultured Burkholderiales bacterium | reverse complement strand
CACCGTGAAACTGGACGCCGCTTCGGCCAGCGACACCACAGTCAGCCTCACGCTGACCACTGCCGGTGGCACCGGTCAGGCCGCCGCAGGCGACGTTGACGCACTCGAATACTTCAACGGCAGCAACTGGGTTGCCGTCGTGGGTGGTCAAGTCACCATCAAAGCGGGCGCCGTCCGCCCAAGTGTAGACACCGCGCCCGTGTTTGACGTTATCGCGAAATTCGCCGGCGTACTTGAAATCCTTGGCGGTGAACTCCCCTTTGCCGTGCATGGCCTGCATCTTGTCCTTGTCTTCCTTGTAATCACCCACGTAGCGGGAGCCATCGGGAAACGAGATAAGTCCATTGAGCAGCTTGGGAAATGCCGGGGCCGGCGGCAGCGACGATTTCTGCTCGGGGGAGACCGCAGCCACCTGCACGGGCGGGGCGGCGGGAGGCGGCGACGTGACGACCGGCGTTGCAACCGGACGAGCCTCCAGCCCGCGGCTTTCACTGACGGCGGGCACGGCCGCAACGGCAACCTGCACGGGCGGCGGTGTCGAGGCAACCTTCGTCGGCACGGCAGACCCTTGGGAGGCCGGCGTGGAAGTCGGGTTAGCGGTGGCAGCAGCAGGCGTCACGCTGGCTGGGGTTGTAACCGGCACCGTGGTCGACGCGGGCCGGGGCGGACTGTCGGCCGGCTTCTCGGCGGCCAGCACAGGCAGCGTGGTAGCAGCCGGCCGTGCCAGCGGTGCGGCGGCGACCTGGCGCTGGGCCCGTTCCTGCCTCAGGTTGTCGATGCGGCCACGCGCGAGGCTGGCATAAAAGCCGTTGGGAAACTTTTGCAGGAAGTCCTGGTACAACTCGATCTTGTCGCTACCCTTGATGTCGTTCCAGTAGTCGCGCTCAATCAGCGCGCTGGTTTCAGCGGAGACGCCACCACCACCCGCCGCGGCAGGCGCGGGTGCGGCAGCGGCCACCGCAACGGTCTCGGCAAAGAAGAACGCGCGCCCGGTCGGCAGCGCCGTGGACTGCAACTCGGGCAACTGCTTGCCCATGCTTTCCTGCGCCACAGCGGTGGCCACATTGTCGAACATCAGCCGCGCCTGCAGGGCCGGATTGCGGATTTCCTTGAGCAGATGCTTGGTGTAGACGCCGTTGTCCTCGGTGCCATCCGCCGCCACCGCGCCGGCCGCGGCGGCGAAAGCGATGGTGGTTCCGGGCGGCACGCGGGTCAGCTTGGCGAGGCCGGCCGTACTGAACACATTGCGGAACGGGTTGTTGCGACAGGCGTCCAGGATGATGAACTTGTGACGGACCTTGGATTCTTCCATCAGCTCCAGAATCTGCGAAACCTGCAGGGAGTTGAAGGCAATCTCCGCCTCCGAGGTCAGCACCGCATCGACCGGCAACAGGTAATTCTTGTCGCGGTACTGGATCGCATGCCCGGCGTAATAGAACAAGGCCGCCGTGGCGCCATTGGCTTCATTGAGAAGCTTGGAGAACTCCACCGCCGCGCCGCTCATGCTGGCGTAACCTGCATCGGACCTGAACACCACCTTGAATCCCAGGTCCAGCAGCGCCTTTTGAACAGACCGGGCATCGTTGGCGGCATTTTTCAGCGGCTCGGTCGGGTACCGATCATTGCCGATTACCAATGCAATGCGGTCCTCATAGGCGCGCGCCAATCCAGGCAATCCCAGAAACAGCACCGCCAGCACGGCGATCAGGCCGCGGAAGGCTGCCGGGATAAGCGGGCCGCCCGGCACATCCGGTGGGGGGGCCCAAATTGATTCTGTCGCGCGCATAGTCCGGCAAAGTGCCGTGGTTGGAGGTTTAACCAATTATTGCGCAAATTCACGCACTTGCAATGCTGCAGCCGGCTTTCGCATGGAATAAAAAAGGGCGTGCCCGCGCGGCACGCCCTTTTTGAGAGGTTGCGCCTCCGGACTATTTGGCCAGCGCAGCCAGTTCCGGAAGGTCGGGGCGATCCTTGGCAAGCTTTGCCCACACTTCACCAGCATCCTGGTCTGCCCCCACATCCTTGAGCGTCAAGGCATACAGCAACCAGTCCGAGAACTGCGCCTTGTCGTCCGGCCGGCGCTTCTGGGTGACGTCCAACGCGTGGGTCGGCAACGTTTTGAAGGTACTTGCGCCCAATTCGCCGGCCCCAGACTTCACGCCCCAGCTGTATTCGGTATCGGGCTGAAGTTTCACGTTCCCGGGCAGCTTCAGGTCAAGACTGTTGGCGCGAGTCTTGTACAGGGCCTTGGTTGCGCCGGCAGGCTTCAACTCGAACTCGAACGGCCCCTTGGCGTTGGCCGAGGTCCATTTGAATGCAGGCTGCAGCGAAGCCACTTTGGTTTCACGCGGATAAATCAAGCGCTCCACCGGCAACGCCGCTTCGGCCTGTTTGCCACCCACGCTGCGCATGCGGATCGAGGCACTGGAACTGGCATTCACCGAGGCCACCACCTGGGAAGACACCTTCCATTTGGTTTCCCGGACGGCGGGCGGCGGACCGATCTTGGCCGTGACCTCGTTATCACCGACCAGGAAATCGCCGGGGCCCTTGAGCACAAACTCCTTGCCCGACAGCAGGTACATGACCCCGACCGAACACTCTTTGGCGCAACTGATGCGAGCGCCCTTCTTGATTTCGGCCATCAGGGACGCTTTGCCGGTGTCCAGCGCGGCATCCCCCTTCACATCGGTCACAAAGGCGATCCCGCTTTGGGCTTGGGCGCCGAAGGCGGCGGCGGAAAGCGCCGCAGCTGCCAACCATTTGATATTTTTCATGCTCATCTCCCGGTAATGCACGTTCCAAGACTCAATGCGACGCCGTCTCTGTTGACAACACCGCGTTCACCCCCCACAGCCGCATCGGGCTATGCCCGCGAATCGGCTGCTCACCAAAATCGATCATGTCAAAACCCGCATCCAGATTGGCGCGCACGGTATCGGTGAACACAATCGGCTTGCCGAGACGCTTGGTCAATCCCTCGATCCGGGAGGCCACGTTGACCGCATCGCCGATAGCCGAGTAGTTGTGCCGCACCGTGGAGCCGATATTGCCGACCACCACCTTGCCGTAGTTTATGCCGATTCCAATTTCGACGCGGGGCAATCCCTCGCGTTCAAACTCGACGTTCAGTTCCTTCAACTGTTCCACCATTTCCACCGCGCACCGCACCGCGTTGGCGCAGGGATTGTCGAGGCTGCGCGGGGCGCCGAAGAACACCATCATGCCGTCGCCCATAAACTTGTCCATGGTGCCTTCGCAGCGATGCACACAGGCCACCATGCGGTCGAAGTAGCGGGTCAGCAGGCCGGTGACTTCCTCCGGCGACAGCGACTCGGACAAACCCGTAAAGCCACGGATGTCGCTAAACATGATGCAAACCTCGGCCGTCTTGGCTGAAATGCCGCCTGCGAGGTTGCCGGCGAGCATCTCCTGCAGTACCGCCGGCGAAACACTGCCCGAGAAAGAGTTTCTCAGGCGGTTTTTCTCGAGCAGCGTATTGGTTGCATCCGCGATCGCGCCGACCATGACCGAAATCCACAACAGGATGAGAAACGATACCGCGGGGATGAGGATTTTGGCTGTGATGAGGATCACTGAAAGCGCAATAAAAGCGAATGGCGCGACACCAAAAGCCAGCCAGTAGGTGCGACGGTTGGAGGGCAGGAACACCACCGCCAGCAACAAGCCCCACACCAGCCACTTGACCCAGTCCGGGATGGGGCGAATC
>CAYSKY010000412.1:0-3734 GCA_964431425.1 uncultured Burkholderiales bacterium | reverse complement strand
AGACCAAGAAGTTCGAGTTCTACAGCGAAACCCTGAAGAAGGGACTGCTCGCGCACGCGAAGAAGTTTGAAACCACCACCGACGACATCCTCACGGTGAGCGGTTATACCGCGCGCGGCGACGTGGCCTTCGTGCCGCACTACGAGCCGGCCAAACGTCATGGCAGCCTGCAGGATTTCCCGCTGGCGTTCATCGACTACAAGTCGCGCCTGAATCGCGAAGGCCGTTCGGCGAACCTGCCCTGGTACCAGGAATTCAAGAAGGTCGATCCGGGCGATGTGGGCTACGCCGATGTGCTGAAGATGAATCCCGTCGACGGCGCGAAGCTGGGCCTGAAAACCGGCGACAAGGTGAAGATCACCTCCATCGCCGGGACGATCACCACGGATCTGAAACTGTGGGAAGGTGTGCGGCCCGGCACGGTCACCAAGTGCTACGGCCAGGGCCACTGGGCGTACGGCCGCATCGCGGCGAAGGACTATGCCAAGGCGGTGCCAAACGGCGGCAACAACAACGAAATCCTGGTCGATGACTACGACCGGCTCAGCGGCGCGACCGCGCGCAACGGTGGATTCACCGGTGTGCGGGTCCAGAAGGCCTGAGCCCACAACCAAAGCACTAGGAGACAATCATGGCAAGACTGGGAATGGTGATCGACCTGGCACGGTGCGTCGGCTGCGGCGCCTGCGCTTTCGCATGCAAAACCGAGAACAACACACGCAATCGCAACCACGCCGACGGCCAGAGCCACAACTGGGCCGACTTTGTGATGCGCACCGAGGGAACGTTTCCCAACACGAAACACTTCGTGATGCCGGTGCTGTGCAACCACTGCACCGATGCGCCCTGTGTGAAGAAGTGCCCGGGTAATCCGAAGAAGGCCGGCAAGGGCAATCCCTACAAGGCGCTGTACAAAACACCGGAAGGCATCACGTTGCACAACCCCGAGCTCTGCGTGGGCTGCGGCGACTGCCAGAAGGCCTGCCCGTACAGCAGCGACAAGCTGGGACCGTCCAGCCTGTCGGGCGAAACCTACAGCGTCATCAGCCTCAATACCGCCACCGAGGACCCGCAACCCTACTGGAGCGACAAGGGCTCTGCCATCCCCGGCTGCACGGCATCGGGTGCCGAGACCGCAGCCAAGGCAGGCGCCCGGTTGCCTGCCATGAATGCCTGGCAGGGCGGCGACCTGCAGCCGATCCGCGCGGATGATGTGGTGGAGAAGTGCACCTTCTGCTACCACCGCGTGCTCAACGGCCTTCAACCGGCCTGCGTGGAAGTGTGCCCATCCAAGGCGCGCATCTTTGGTGACCAGGACGATCCGAAGAGCGAGATCGCGCAGCTCCTGAAAAAGGAAAAATCCTTCCGCCTGCTCGAAGAAAAGGGCACCAAGCCCAATGTGCATTACATCGGCAAGTACAGTCCGCGCGCCTGACGCCGGGGTGCTTTAATAAGCAGCAACAAGGGCCGGCCTTGCCGGCCCTTTTTTCTGGCGCCGGCAACGGCTGCCTGAACGGCATCACGGAGCCGCCATGACGCACGACACCGCATCGCAAACAGATCACAACCTGCCGGCACGCGCGGACCTGTGCCGGTTCCTCTCGGCCTGCTACTACGAACCCAGCCCCGCCGTTACCGAGGAAGGCGTGTTTGATTCCATGATGGCGGTGGCCGCCGGCATCAGCCCCGCGCTGGCCGACGAGGCAAGGCGCTTGGGCGAGGCCTTCGCATCAGCTGATCCGCAGGCACTGCTGGTGGACTACACGCGACTATTCCTGGGGCCGGTACGCGCGCTGGCCATGCCGTATGGGTCGATGTGGCTGCCTGGCGACGCCACCCTGATGCAGGACTCCACCATGGCCGTGCGTGAGCTGTATGCACAGGGCGGCTTCGACGTTGGCGAAGACTTCGCCGACCTGCCGGACCACGTCGCCGTGGAACTGGAGTTTCTGTACCTGTTGCTGTTCAACGCGTGGAAAGCGGGGCGAGAGGGTGATACGGCAGTCGTGCATGCTGCGAACGCGCTGCGGACGCAATTCCTCCGGCAGCACCTGGGCGCGTGGATGGACGCTTTCGCGGCAGCCGTCACCGCCCACGCCGAAACGGCGTTCTACCGCCAGCTGGCGGGGCTGTCGCAGCAGGTGATCGGTCGTGAAAAGCAGCTGCTGGCGCCGGTGCAATGAACACCGGCAGCGATCTGGCGGCCACGCACCGGAGGCACGTTTGAACTGCCTGATGCAAACCTGGCATCAAGTGGAACCGGAGCTGCATGGCTGGCTGCTGAAGCGGCTGGGCAACCGTGCGGACGCGGACGACATGTTGCAGGACCTGTTCCTGAAAGCGATTCGCCAGCAGGACCGTTTTTGCGAATTGCAGAATGCCCGCGCGTGGCTGTTTGAGGTGGCCCGCAATGCGCTGATTGACCGGCTGCGTGTGACGCGCGAGCAGATCGAATTGCCGGAGGACCTGGCGGCCGTTGTGAGCGAGGTGGCGCCGGTGGACAGTCTTGCTGCCTGTCTGCCGAGGGTGCTGTCCGAACTTTCGGCGGAAGACCGCGA
Source organism: uncultured Burkholderiales bacterium (assembly GCA_964431425.1). Classification (GTDB taxonomy): domain Bacteria; phylum Pseudomonadota; class Gammaproteobacteria; order Burkholderiales; family Usitatibacteraceae; genus UKL13-2. The sequence goes on along the minus strand of CAYSKY010000412.1, from coordinate 1,176 downwards.
AGCGCTTACCCTGTGCGACTTGCAGGGCATGTCGCAGCAGGACTATGCCGACCTGAAGGGAATTTCCTTGCCGGGGGCGAAGTCGCGGGTGCAGCGTGCCCGCAAACGCATGCGCGACCAGCTCACCACGGCCTGCCAGGTGCGATTTGACGCCACCGGACAGGTCAGCGACTTCGTGATGCGCCCGCCATCGGGCTGATCGCCGGAAGGTATCGGGCACGGGGTTGGTGTGGCGCGCACCGGCCTGCATCTTTTCAGCAACCGGTTCGTCTCCAAGCATGAGGACGCCACTTTGGCGCCCGGCATGGAGTGGATGCGGAACCAACATGAGTACGCTGGCTTTCAATGTCCGCCGCTGGCCTGCGCGGCAACCACGGGTGTTCCTCGTCGTGGCCGCCGCGCTCTGGGGCGCGCTGTACGCGGCGCTGGCGCCGCTGTCCGAGCGGCTGGTGGCCGCGTTGCCGGTGGCGCGCGACAGCCACCTTGGCGGCGCACTGCAGTTCTTTTTCTATGACGCGCCCAAGGTATTGCTGCTGCTGACCGGCATTGTGTTTGTGATGGGCATGGTGAACTCCTACTTCACGCCGGAGCGGACGCGGGCGCTGCTGGCCGGCCGCACCGAGGGCGCCGCCAATGTGATGGCAGCCAGCCTCGGCATCGTGACACCGTTCTGCTCATGTTCGGCCGTGCCGTTGTTCATCGGTTTTGTGCAGGCCGGCGTGCCGCTGGGTGTGACGTTTTCGTTCCTGATCTCCGCGCCGATGGTGAACGAGGTCGCACTGACGCTACTGTTTGCCATGTTCGGCTGGAAGGTGGCGCTGCTGTACCTGGGCCTCGGCCTGTCGGTGGCCATTGTTGCCGGCTGGGTGATCGGCCGCCTGCGCATGGAAGCGTATCTGGAAGACTGGGTGCGCGACATGCCGCGGACCGCCGCCGCCTACGCAGCGGGTGGTGTGAGCTTCGCAGATCGCATCGAAGCCGGCTTCGCGGCGGTGACCGAAATCGTCGGTCGCGTCTGGCCCTACATTCTGGTGGGCATTGCCATCGGCGCCGGCATTCATGGCTATGTGCCGCAGGATTTCATGGCCTCGTTCATGGGCCGCGAGGCTTGGTGGTCGGTACCGCTGGCGGTGCTGATTGGCATCCCGATCTACACCAATGCCGCCGGCGTGATCC
>CAYSKY010000411.1:761-3741 GCA_964431425.1 uncultured Burkholderiales bacterium | reverse complement strand
CCGAGATTCAGGTAGTGACGGAACTTCGTTTTGGCATCGATACCTGCGACACGCGGCTGCTCTGGGTCTACTTCCCATGGATGAAGGTAGAAAATCGCCGGCCGCTTTTCTTGTTCATTCACTCTTCGGATTGCCCATTTTGAAAGTAAATAGGGCGCGAAGCGAAAATACCCACCGCCTCCCGCAGGGAAATTGCGGCCGAACGCGCGTGCCGTCGTTATCGGGATCTCTACCAACCCCTCACGAGACTGGTAGGGAAAACGCGGCGCGTCCGGCATCCCGTAGTGGTCATGATGGACAGGATACACGCTTGAACTGTACCGGTAGCCAGCTTCCGCTATGCAGTCGAACGCCCACAAATTGTTGCTACCGATTGAAAAACTGGGTGCGCGGTAGCCAATTACAGGCACTCCGGCGACATCTTCAAGCAGTTTTCGGGCGCGAACAATATCGCTTAGAAACTCGGTGCGTGTCTGGTCAGTTGCTCGAAGATGGGAGTACCCATGCGATGCAAGCTCGTGCCCTTCCGCGACGATTTTGCGCACCAATTGCGGAAATCGCTCGGCGATCCATCCCAGCGTGAAAAATGTGCAGTGCGAACCGTGAGCCGCGAACATGGCGAGCAACACCTCCACGTTGCGCTCTACGCGACAGGGTATGGAATCCCAACTAGCACGCGAGATGTACGGTGCCATCGCCGAGACCTGAAAGTAGTCTTCCACGTCAACGCTCATGCCGTTGGCGAGCCTACTATGGTTGTTTACCCGTGCATTCATGCCAAATATGTCTTTGCGGGGTCAATTAAAAGCTGGCAAAGTTGCCGAATTGCCTCATATTTTACCAAATAGATCAAACAATTACCGCATTGCAGCAATGCCAAGGCGGCACAAGCCTCCAGCTAACCCGCACGGGGGCGCCAGGTGGCCATGGTATCGCCGCGAAAGAATCTGAACGTGGCAACGCCGAAAGCAGCGTATGACATAAGAAGGTAACCAGATGGTCGAGAGACCCGCCCCAAAGGGCCGGGTAGGTTCAAGCAAAGCCCTGAAGCCGCGATCGCGTAGCAACCCAAATGCAAGAGCAGGATGTTCACATAGATTGACGACTGTATGGCCAGTACAAAATTTGCAATGAGGGCTGCGGCCATGAACAGAAAACCCATGTAACGTACGACCTTGTGCGAAAAAAGGCAAAAGCTGGTCAGAGGATGTGCGATGGGGTTCATCAACCGCCGCATATACGACAGACCTTGCAGCGCGCGCAGAGCAACGCGAACGCGCATACGGAATTCCGAACTGATCTCACTGTTCGGAACCTCAATGGCAAGCGCACCGGGTTCGAAAACGACGCGACGTCCGTTTGCAATTACCGTAAGAGGCAGAACAAAATCGGTGATCAATTGCTTTGGAATGTCGGTATACAGTTCACGACGAATCGCGTCCACGCCGCCGTTGACGCCAATGATTGAGCCGATGCGTGTTTCCGCAGAGCGCAACGCGTTTTCGTACTTCAGATAAATGCCGCCACCCTCCTCCGTCGCGCCCGTCTGGTCGGATGTCGCAAAACTGAGCGAACCTGTGACGTAACCAACAGTTTGGTCTGCAAAATTGGCCACTATCTCCCGAATGGCGCCGTTATCAAAAAGAGAGTTTGCATCGCTGAAGACAATTACGTCCCCGCGCGCCAGTTTGACTGCGGCATTCAGCGCGGCGGCCTTTCCCTCCCTCCCTTCGCGGCGTAAGAGTTCAACACCTTCGGCCGAAAACTTTCTGACGATTTCGTCAGTGCCGTCATCCGATCCATCAGAAATCACCAAAACCTGAAGCCGGTCCCGAGGGTAATCCAAACCCAACTTGTTTGAGACGGTTGCTTCGATGCAGTCGGCCTCGTTATAGGCTGGAATGAGAATCGTAACCGCCGGTTCGAACGCACGTTTGCGCACTGGTTTGGGCCGGAGCATTCCCATCAACCGGACAATCGGCAGATAGATCAGGTACGGGTAAACAATGAGGAAAACCGATAACCAGAACAAGACTTCAAGCGCGCCGATCATGCGGCTTCCCGTCCTTCGACATTCATTGAAAGTCTGATGGACTCGCTAAACCCGGTAATGATTCGCTGATTTGGGAAAGTACCACCCTCAACTGAGCCGCCTTCGATGCGCTCGATTGTGTAACCGGGCCGGATAGTCGCCAAAAGTTTGTGTCCCGCCACTGGCTTGATCTCCACGACGCTGTCGCTGGCCTCAACTGCATGGAAAATTCCCTGTAGCGACTCAAGTCCCCCGATTCGCGAATTGAGTTGTGTATCAGACTTGCCTGCAATTGATGCCAGTTTAAGGCGGACAGGTTCGCAACAGCGGAGATCATGTTGAGCATCAAGGGTGTAATAGTGGTGTGGTTGGGGCGGCAGCATAAAGTCAACCCAATTGGAGGGATCACCGGACTTGCCGTGTTCGGCTGCTTTGGCAATGTTAAACGCCTGACGGGCCGTCACATAGTGCAATTTGAAGCGTTTGCCATCGTTATATGCAGTGTTGAGTTCGCGGTGCATCAGCATGGCCTTGTCCCCGAACAGAGCATCAAAATCACGCTCAATTGCGCCATGGGTGTGCAGTTTGACAAACAACCAATCTGGTCGACCGCGCACGTGGATATTGCAGTCCAACCACTTTCGGATGCGATCCGGGCGCCCCCAATTGTCGGATGTAAGGCTGGCATTTTCTATCCGGGGATAGCCGGGTGCACGCCAATTAATGGCAAGCGGCCCCTGCAACATGAAGAAGCCTGACTGTTCAGTGCGCCCCACTGCCGCGTCAGAACCGGTGTCATGCGACTTCGGTAGACGCGTGTCACCGTCCGCATAATAGATAGAGTTTATTTTTCGAGTCTGACAGGCGTTGGCCGATGGCATCGTCATGTCGCCCCAGCAGCCGATGCTGGCAAGTCATCCGCTCGTCTCGGGCAGCCTGCCGATGTTC
>CAYSKY010000411.1:0-751 GCA_964431425.1 uncultured Burkholderiales bacterium | reverse complement strand
CCAATCTCCGTGTATGAATCCGAAGGCAGGTCGCGGCTCGGGACCGGAACTCAGAAGGAAGCCCCACCGATGGTATTCCTGCAAAACTGATCGCAAATCACGGGTCAATGTCTCAGCCGTATCCCCGTCATGGTGGTAGTGAAGCTCGACCTCTCCCAGGCCGTCATACACCATGTTGGAAAGACTGGCCAAGTGCTCGACGCCATGATGGGGAGGAAAAAACCAGGAGTGGACAGGTGCATGTCCGAATTCTGTGCGGCAACGCCGTTGTAATTCCGCATATCCTTTGCGCCATTCGGCAAGCCGCGCGAAAGGCTGTTGCTCACTGGAAATACCGTGACGCGGCTCGAAATGGTCACATACCAGCACCAGGATGTGAGTGAGTTGACGTTTGCGATCAAGTCTACCGCGAAGGCGCATCGGCAAAGACTGCACATAGCTAGGCAGCCAAAGGTCCAAGTGCCTGCGTCTAACCAAGTTAACTCCTGAATGTTGGGCCCCAGTTCAACTGAGTTCCGTATTTCGCGCCGGTTTTTCCGAGCCCATCGAATCAAACAATGTGCATCAGCGCGGGTGATTATCGCACAGGCCCCAAGAACCTTCGCAAACAGCCCTCCATCATTTGCGCTGAACCGAGTATTCAAACGCGCCGATGTCATAGGCCGTTCCGACAGGTCGAACAACGAACTCAAAGTCATCCTTTAGCCCCTTGACCAGCGGACGCACACCAGCATCGATGGCAGGGCTTCCG
>CAYSKY010000410.1:0-3741 GCA_964431425.1 uncultured Burkholderiales bacterium | reverse complement strand
CCTCTATGCCGAGATCGTGCGCGAGCGCGCCATCATGCGGCGCCTCGCCCGCGTGGGCGAGCAGATCGCCGACAACGCCTACGCACCCAACGGCCGCGAAGCGCGCCAGTTGCTGGATGAAGCCGAGAAGCTGGTGTTCGACATCGCCGAAATGGGTCGCAAGGGCAACCAGGGCTTCCAGTCCATGTCCGACCTGCTCTCGGAAGTGATGGAGCGGCTGGACGAACTTTCCAAGAATCCGTCGGCCGTGACCGGCATCTCCACGGGCTTCAAGGACCTCGACGAAATGACCTCCGGCATGCACGCGGGCGATCTCATCATCGTGGCCGGAAGACCCTCAATGGGGAAAACGGCCTTCAGTCTGAACATCGCCGAGTACGTCGGTGTGACGACGCAGTTGCCGGTGTTTGTATTTAGTATGGAAATGGGCGGATCGCAGCTGGCTGCGCGTCTGCTGAGCTCGGTGGCGCGCGTGGATCAGCAGAAGGTTCGCACCGGCCGCCTGGAGCCGCGCGACTGGGACAACCTCAACCAGGCGCTGGTGAAGCTCAACGAAGCGCCGATCCAAATCGACGAAACGCCGGGCCTCAATGCGCTGGAACTGCGCGCCCGTGCGCGACGCATGCACCGCCAGTACGGCGGCTGCGGCCTGATCGTGGTTGACTACCTGCAACTGATGTCGGCGTCCTCCGCCGGCGAAAACCGCGCCACGGAAATTTCCGAAATCTCGCGATCACTGAAGGCGCTGGCCAAGGAATTGAAGGTACCGGTGATCGCGCTCTCGCAGCTGAACCGCTCGGTGGAACAGCGCGACGTGAAAAAGCCCGTGATGTCCGACCTGCGTGAATCGGGCGCTATCGAGCAGGACGCAGACGTAATCCTCTTTTTGTACCGCGACGAGGTGTACGCGAAATCCGAGGAAGAGAAGGAACAACTGCGCGGCAAGGCGGAAGTCATCATCGCCAAACAACGTAACGGCCCGATCGGCACCGTGCCTCTCACTTTCCGCGGCCAGTTCACACGGTTTGAGAATGCGGCGATGGGGCAGGGGTATTAGAGACGTTCGCCGGGCGAGTGGTTTGTTGTCATTGATTTGTGACCGCAAATCCCTCCCGGCCTCCCTTTAGAAAAGGGAGGAGTCGACGTCGCAAGTCCGAAGTGGTGCAGCATGATGTAGCACTTCCCCCTTTGCTAAAGGGGGATTGAGGGGGATTTGCAGAGGTCGCTTCAGGCAAAGCGATTGCCATGGAGCAAGAGCAAATTCCAACGCCCCGCCGTCCGGGGCGTGAAGCAATCTGTTCAAGAGGCGATGCACAAAAATGACCCGCCCCATCCGCGCCCAACTCTCAAAATCCGCCATGCAGCACAACTATGCGCTGCTGAAATCGCATGCGCCCACCGCGAAGGCATTTGCGGTGGTCAAGGCCAACGCCTACGGCCACGGCGTGGAATTCGCCGCCCGCGCTCTCAAGGACGCCGATGGCTTTGCCACGCTGGAACTGGAAAGCGCGATCAAGCTGCGCAACCTCGGCATCACGCAGCCCATCCTGCTTTTGGAAGGCTTCTTCCACGCTGATGAACTGTCGGTGATGGACCGCTACCACTTCACCACGGCCGTGCACAGTTCGCACCAGGTGGGCGAAATCATGAAGGCCAAGCTGTCCAGCCCGCTGGATGTGTTCATCAAGATCAACACCGGAATGAACCGCCTGGGTTTCACCGACGGCGGCGTGCGTTACGCACTGGGCATGGCCGCCGGCAGCCGCAACTTTGGTGACGTGACGCTGATGACGCACTTCGCCAACGCCGACACCAAGGACGGCATCGGCCGCCCGCTGCGCACGTTTGTGGAATGGGAACGCACCGCCAAGGAAATCATGGGCGCGAAGCCCTTCCAGGTGAGTGCTGCCAATTCGGCTGCCACTCTGCGCCACCCGAAAAGCCACGGCGACTGGGTGCGCCCCGGCATCGCGCTCTATGGCTCTTCGCCGTTCGACGATGAATCCGCCCATTCGCTGGGCCTGAAGCCCGTGATGACGCTCACCAGCGAAATCATCGCCGTGCAGATGCTCGAGCGCGGCGATTCGGTGGGCTATGGCAGCACCTTTACCGCGCGCCACAAGATGCGCATCGGCGTGGTGGCCTGCGGCTATGCGGACGGCTACCCGCGCCACGCACCGGGCCATAACGAGCGCGGCACGCCCATCATGGTCGGCGGCAAGCGCACCTACACCGTGGGCCGCGTATCGATGGACATGATCATGGTCGATATCAGTGAAATTCCGCATGCCAAGGAAGGCACCGAAGTCACCCTGTGGGGCGACAGCCTTTCCATCGACGAAGTCGCGCAGGCGGCCGGCACGGTGGGCTACGAGTTGATGTGCGCCGTCGCGCCGCGCGTGAAGATGGTGGAAGTCGGCTGATGGGCAAACGTAAACCCGGCAACCCGGGCACCGTGGCGCCGCAGGAACGCGTCAAGCGCTACCTGGTGCAGCGCTTTTACACGCGCTTTCACATGTCGCTGATTCTCATGGGCGCGGGGCTCGCGGCCATGGTCTCCAACTGGGGCCTGCTGCACGCGGGCGTCACCAAGATGTGGATGCGCTACCCGGTGGCGGTGACGGCGTCCTACCTCGCGTTCCTCGCGGGCGTGTGGCTGTGGATCCAGTACATCGATTTCCGGCGCGCGAGCAATGTGGCCTCCGGTGACGAGGCCGAAAACGACCCGCACCCCGGCAACGCGAACCGCGCGCAGAGAAAGAAATCCTCCAGCCACCTCGGTGACGTGCTCGACCTGCCCGTCGGTTCGGGGGGAGGCGGTGGCGGCAGCTCGGTCGAGTTGCCCAACATCATGCGCGGCGGCGGTGGTCAGTTCGACGGCGGCGGCGCCAGCGGCTTCTGGACCGAGCCCACCCCCGTGCAGGGCATGATCAGCAACAACACCCCCAGCGTGTCGTCTTCCGGCGGTGGCAAAAGCATGTTCGACGGCCTCGGCGATTTTTTCGATCTCGACGGCGAGGCCATCGTGCTGGTCGTTCTGGCACTGGTGCTGATCGGCTCGATCCTCATCGCTTCCGGTTACATCGTCTGGTTCGCGCCGGACATCCTCAGCGAAGCCGTGTTCGGAGCCACTCTGGCGGGCACCTTGTCGGGCACCGCGCGACGGCAGGATAACGAAGGCTGGGTGCTGGGTGTCGTGAAAAAAACCTGGTGGCCCTTCGCCCTCGTGTTCGCCGCCGCCATGGCCTGCGCCATCTACGCAAATAGCCACTACCCGGCGGCCAAGACGCTGGGCGAGGCGCTGACCATGGCCATCAATAGCTGACGGTGTTTGCATCGCGACTTTGGTAAACTGTATTTAAATACAGTTCTTCGACCAACCGCACAAGACACCTTCGGGGAGTGATTCCCGCGAAATCCATGGCCAAACCCAAATCCATCTACTCCTGCACCGAATGTGGCGGCCAGTCGCCTAAATGGCAGGGCCAGTGCCCGCATTGCAAGGCCTGGAACACGCTGGTGGAAACCGTGGCCGAGGCCACCTCGCAGAACCGTTTCTCCACGCTGGCCGGCGTCGCCGCCGAGCGCGGCAAGGTGCAGTCGCTGGCCAAGGTGCGCGCCGAGGACGTGCCGCGCAAGCCCACCGGCATCAGTGAGTTCGACCGCGTGCTGGGCGGCGGGCTGGTGGAGGGTGGCGTGGTGCTGATCGGCGGCGACCCGGGCATCGGCAAATCCACCTTG
>CAYSKY010000409.1:0-3756 GCA_964431425.1 uncultured Burkholderiales bacterium | reverse complement strand
GTTCGAAGGCGTGGATGCCACGCAGGCCGGTGGCGCGACGGGCGCGGTGGTGCTGGCGGAATCGCACCTGGCCATTCACACCTGGCCGGAACGCAATCAGGCCACACTCGATGTCTATGTGTGCAACGTCACCGGCGACAACAGCCGCAAGGCCGAACAACTGATGGACATCCTGCTCGATGCACTGAAGCCGGCCGATGTGCTGACTGAACGTATTTGGCGCGGCAAGGACCTGCCGGTGGCGAGGCCGCCGACGGCAACACTGGCACCGGTTGCCAAGGCCGCGTGAAGCCGGATGGCCGCCACGCGACTGTTTGAAACGCTCACGCCCGGCTCCGGCGTGTACTTTGACGGCACACTGGTCGAGGCGCTGCAAACGCCCTGGCAACGTATCGAGGTCTTCGATACACCCGATCTGGGAAAGCTCATGCGCATCGACGGCGCCAACATGACCAGCGAGCGCGATGAGTTTTTTTACCACGAGAGCCTGGTTCACCCGGCGGCACTGGCGCATCCGGCGCCACAGCGCGTACTGATTGTCGGCGGCGGTGACGGCGGATCGCTCGAAGAAGTTCTCAAGCACCCCGGCGTCCGGCGGGTGGTGCTGGCGGAGCTCGATGCGGGCGTGATCGACGTGGCGCGGCGCCACTTTGACGCCATTCATCACGGCGCTTTCAACGATCCGCGCGTCGAAATATGCATCGGCGACGGCATGGCGCTGGTGCGCGAAACCGCCGAGCGCTTCGACCTGATCTATCTCGACCTGACCGATCCGATCGGGCCGGCGGAGGCGCTGTATTCGGCGGCGTTTTACGCCGACTGCCGGCGGGCGCTGGCGGAAGGCGGCGCACTGGTCCTGCATATCGGGTCGCCCTTTTCCCATGCGGAACGCGTGAGATCGAGTCTGGCCAACCTGCGGTCGGTGTTCATTCAGGCGACGCCCTGGTTTGTGCACATTCCCGTCTACGGGGCCACCTGGGGTTTTGCCTGCGCCTCGGACACGTTGGATCCGGCGAACCTGCCGGCGGCATTGATCGCCTCGCGCCTTGAAGAACGTGCCATCGCCGGTCTGCAGTTTTACGACGCCGGCACCCATGCCGGGATGTTGGCGCAACCCGCCTACCTGCGGGCGCTCATCCGCGGCTGAAGGGCTTTCGTCACATGTCGGTGGGTTGAGCGGCGGCGTTTGTTAATATGGCGTTCGTTACGTTTCGAAAGCACCGAAATGTTGAAACGCGCCCGCAAGTCCAGTTCCGCCGTCACGCTTGTCCTGATCGGTGCCGCCGCGCTTGGCGCCGGCGGTCTGGCCGGTTGTTCCAAAGAAGAAATCCGTCGCGATGTGTACGCCAGCAAGGCCGACTGCCTCGCCGACTGGGGCAATACGCCTCAAGATTGCGAGCCTGCCTACGACCGGCCGACCGGCAATGGCGCGGTCACGCACTACTACGGCCGCCCGTACTCCTACTCGGGTTCCTCGCCTTCGCGCAGTGGCAAGACCATCGCCAGCAGTACTGTCAGTCGTGGCGGCTTTGGCAGCAGCGGTCATTCTTCGTCGGGCTGACATGAGCCTGCTGTTTGAACGCGACACTGAAGAGGCCGGCGGCCGCACGGAGCGGTCATGAAGCGCGTCGATTGCATCCCGCGTCCCGACTGGCCGCGCAAGATGGAAGACCTGGGCTTCATGTTTCATTCCATCGACGGCATTTACTGGGATGAGCGTGCTGCCTACGTGTTCACGGCCGAGGAAATCGATACGCTGGAGACAGCGACCAACGAGCTGCACCAGATGTGTGTCGAAGCGGCGGGACACGTGATCAAGACGGGAGACTATGCGCGCTTTGCCATTCCGCCGGATTTCATTCCACTGGTTGAGCGTTCCTGGAACGACGACGAAGCCACCTTGTTCGGGCGCTTTGATTTTTCCTGGGATGGCCGCGGCGCGCCGAAGATGCTGGAGTACAACGCCGACACGCCGACCTCGCTGATCGAAGCAAGCGTCGCGCAGTGGTACTGGCTGCAGGAAGTGATCGTTCCGCAAAAGCCGATGGCCGACCAGTTCAACAGCCTCCATGAAAAACTGATTGAGCGCTGGAAGGAAATCCTGGAGGAGCTCCCCGACAAGACCGTGCACTTCGCCTGCATCGGCGAGTCGGAGGAAGACACAGGCAACCTCGACTACCTGTGCGATGTCGCCACCCAGGCCGGTGTGCAGGTGCGATACCTCGACATCGGCGACATCGGCTGGGATGCCGTGGCCAAGAAGTTTGCCGACACCGACAACAACGAGATCCGCTCGCTGTTCAAGCTCTATCCATGGGAATGGATGGTGCGCGAAGCCTTCGGCATGAACCTGCTCAAGAGCGACATGCGGGTCATTGAGCCGGCGTGGAAGATGCTGTTGTCCAACAAGGCCATACTGCCGGTGCTGTGGCAAATGTATCCCGATCACCCGAACCTGCTTCCCGCGTACTACGAGCCGCAAAAGTTTGCGGCCGACTACGTGAAAAAACCGATCCTGTCGCGCGAGGGCGCCAACGTCACCATCAAGACCGACAAGGGCGTCATCGACGTTCCCGGCGAGTACGGTGCCGAGGGCTTCATCTACCAGGGCTACCATCCGTTGCCGGTGTATTCGGGCAGCCATACCGTCATCGGCAGCTGGATCGTGGGCGATGAAGCCGCCGGCATGGGCATCCGCGAAGACGAATCGCCTGTCACCAAGAACACCAGCCGTTTTCTACCGCACTACTTCGAATGAGGAATCGCACATGACCCAACTGCACATCATGGAATCCTTCGGCGGCTTCGACGATTTCCTGCTTTACCTGGCGATTTCCAGCGTGCTGCTGGCTGTGTTTGTCACCATTTACATCCGGATAACTCCGTATCGCGAGATTGCCCTGATCCGAGACAACAACATGGCCGCCGCCTTCAGCCTGTCGGGCACCGTGCTGGGCATGGTCATCCCGCTGGCCAATGCGGTGGAGTACAGCGTGAGCCCGATCGACATGGCGATTTGGGGCTTTATCGCGTTGGGTATCCAGTTACTGGTGTTTGTGATCGCGCGCATCGCCCTGCCCAATATCGCCGTGGACATTCCGGCTGGCAAGACCGCGCCGGGATTTTTCCTGGGGGTGATCTCGGTGGCGGCGGGGGTTCTGAACGCAGCGTGCATGACCTACTGAGCCGGCGCCAGGCTAATTTGAAACACAAGCACTGGCGCGGGTCCCAGGCCGAAAATGCCCGGAGAGCCGCGTCAATGCTGGATTTTCACTACAAGGCGCGGGCTAGAGGTGGCTCCGCACCCAGCGCTTCCACTCTTCAAACAGCGCCGGATGGCGCGCGGCAATGACCGAACGTTCCCAACCGGCGTCTTTCGGGTCCACCCGCCAGTAGTCATCATGCAGTAGCGTCGCCAGACGGCCACCTGCCTCTTCAAGAATCAGCGCGCCGGCGGCATAGTCCCACGGCTGTTCACCCGCATGCAGGAAGGCATCGACGCGGCCGCAGGCCAGGTGGCACCACTGCAATACCGATGCGCCGCTCATGGCCATCTTCCGGAACGGCGGGTGGTGAAACAGCGTGTGGCTGATGCGGCCAAGGCGCTTGTAGCGACCGACTTCGACGCTGGCCTCGTGCAGATGCACCGTGGGATGCTGCCGCAAACGCTTGCCGTCGAGAAAAGCGCCGGTGTGGCGGATGGCATGAAACAGTTCTCCGGTGTTGGGATCGAGTACCACGCCCAGTACACTGCGA
>CAYSKY010000408.1:0-3758 GCA_964431425.1 uncultured Burkholderiales bacterium | reverse complement strand
CTCTACCCGAACGTCGATTTCTACTCGGGCATCGTGCAAAAGGCCATCGGCATCCCCGTGCCGCTGTTCACCGCCATCTTCGCGCTGGCGCGTACCGTGGGCTGGATCGCGCAGCTGAACGAGATGATCGCCGACCCCGAGTACAAGATCGGCCGTCCGCGGCAGTTGTATTCCGGCGCCCAGCGCCGCGATGTGAAGAAGTAAATGGAACTGTCCTGAAGGACGCGGCATCCAACAGCCTCGTTCTTCAGGGTATTCAAATAGCAAAGGGAACTTCTGGAAACCGCTCTGCTGGTTACTGGAAGTTCCCAACAAAAACTCTAGCATTGGTGCGGTTCCCAGCCGCATTTCGGCCGGGAAGCCGCGCCAATGCTGGGGTTTTCATTTTTTAATCCAGATCGAGCAGCACACCGAGGTGGCAACATGATGCGGGAATTCCAGCAAAGCAGCCTGTTCTTCGGCGCCAACGCGCCCTACGTGGAAGAGCTTTACGAACAATATCTTGCCGACCCGACTTCGGTACCGGAAAACTGGCGCAAGCAGTTCGACGCTCTGCCCAACACCCCGGGCCAGACCGGCAAGGATGTGCCGCACTCGCCGGTCATCGAGGCCTTTGCCGAGCGCGCCAAGCAGGGTGGCGGCCGCATCGCCTACGTCAATGTCGCCTCCAGTGGCAGCGATGACAAGCGCGCCTTCAAAGTGCTGCAATACATCCGCGCGCACCGCGTGCTCGGTTCCCGCCACTCTTCGCTGGACCCGCTCAAACGCAGCGAACGCATGCCGGTGCCTGAACTGGAATTGTCGTACTACGGTCTCGGCGACGCCGACCTCGAAGCCGACTTCGGCCTTGGTTCCTGGCAGGGCAAGATCAACGGCAGCAACGAGCGGGCCAAGCTCAAGGACATCGTTGCGGCGCTCAAGAAGACCTACTGCGGCACGGTCGGTGTCGAGTACATGTACATCAACAACACCGCCGAGAAACGCTGGATTCGCGACCAGTTCGAGTCAATCCAGTCCCAGCCCTCGCTGAATACCGAGGAAAAGCAGTTCCTGCTCGAGCGCCTGACCGCGGCTGAAACGCTGGAGAAATACCTGCACACCCGTTACGTGGGCCAGAAACGGTTTTCGCTCGAAGGCGGCGAGACCCTGATTCCGCTGGTGGACGACATCATCCAGTCGGCCGGCGAAAAGGGCGTGCGCGAAGTGGTGCTGGGCATGGCGCACCGTGGCCGCCTCAATGTGCTGGTCAACAGTCTCGGCAAGCTGCCCGCGGATCTGTTCTCGGAATTCGAAGGCAAGCACGCGCATGACCTGGGTTCCGGTGACGTGAAATACCACCAGGGTTTTTCATCCGACATCCAGACCAAGGGCGGCGCAGTGCACCTGACGCTGGCCTTCAACCCGTCCCACCTGGAAATCGTCAACCCGGTGGTGGAAGGCTCGGTGCGCGCACGCCAGCACCGCCGTGAGGATTACGAGGGCAAGCAGGTGCTGCCGATGCTCATCCACGGCGACGCCGCGTTTGCGGGGCAGGGCGTGGTGATGGAGACCATGGCGCTGTCGCAGACGCGCGGTTTCAAGACCGGCGGCACGGTGCACGTGGTGGTGAACAACCAGGTGGGCTTCACCACCTCCGACACCCGCGACACGCGTTCCTCTCTGTATTGCACCGACATCGCCAAGATGATCGAGGCGCCGGTGTTCCACGTGAACGCCGATGACCCGGAGTCGGTGATCATGGTCGGTCGCATCGCGCTCGAATACCGCATGAAGTTCGGCAAGGATGTGGTCATCGACATGGTGTGCTTCCGAAAGCTCGGCCACAACGAGCAGGACGAGCCGTTCGTCACCCAGCCGCTGATGTACAAGAAGATCGCCCAGCACCCGGGTACGCGCAAGGTCTATGCCGATCGCCTGGCCGGCGCAGGGTTGGTGGAAGCGAGCTACGGCGACGATCTCGTCACCAACATCCGCGCGCGCCTTGACGCCGGCAAGAGCACCAACACCCGCATCCTCTACGGCATCAAGCCGCCGCTGGCGGTGGATTGGGCCCCGTACATCGGCCAGGGCTGGCGTGCGCCGGCCGATACCCGCGTTCCGATGGACCTGCTCAAGCATTACGCCGAGCGCCTTACGCAGATCCCCTCTGATTTCAAGTGCCACATGTCGGTGGAAAAGCTGCTGGAAGCGCGTCGCCGCATGGGCAAGGGCGAGCTGCCGCTGGATTGGGGCATGGCCGAGAACCTCGCCTATGCCTCGCTGGTCGACAAGGGGGTACCGGTGCGCATGAGCGGCCAGGATTGCGGACGCGGCACCTTCGCGCACCGCCATGCCGTGATGCATGACCAGAATCGCGAAAAGTGGGACTCGGGTACCTATGTGCCGCTGCAGAACATCGCCGAGAAGCAGGCCAAGTTCGTGGTGATCGACTCCCTGTTGTCTGAGGAAGCGGTGCTTGCGTTTGAATACGGCTATGCGTCGGCCCAGCCGTTTGAACTGGTGATCTGGGAAGCGCAGTTCGGTGACTTCGTCAACGGCGCGCAGGTGGTGATCGATCAGTTCATCGCCAGCGGCGAAACCAAGTGGGCGCGCCTGTGCGGCCTGTGCCTGTTCCTGCCGCACGGCTACGAAGGCCAGGGCCCGGAGCATTCCTCCGCGCGTCCCGAGCGTTTCCTGCAGCTCTGCGCAGAGCACAACATCCAGGTGGTGGTGCCGTCCACGGCGGCGCAGCTGTTCCACATGATCCGCCGCCAGGCGCTGCGTCCGACCCGCAAACCGCTGATCGTGATGATGCCCAAGTCGCTGCTGCGCAAGAAGGAAGCCGGCTCGCCGCTGGAGGATCTGGCCAACGGCAAGTTTGAAGTGGTGATCGGCGAAGTGGAAAAGCTCAACGCCAAAAAGGTGAAGCGGCAGATATTCTGCTCGGGCAAGGTCTACTACGACCTCATCGCCGAGCGCGCCAAGCGTGGCATCGAAGATATCGCCATCTGCCGCATCGAGCAGCTGTATCCGTTTCCGCACGAAGAATTTGCCGCGCAGATCGCCATGTACCCGAACGTGAAGTCGGTGGTGTGGGTGCAGGAAGAGCCGGGCAACCAGGGGGCATGGCACCGCCTGCAACATTACCTGCTGGCGCATATGCGTCCCGACCAGACCCTGTCCTACTCGCTGCGTCCGTCGTCCGCATCGCCGGCGGTCGGTTACGCCGCCAAGCATGCCGAGCAACAGCGCGAGCTGGTGGAAGCGGCACTTACCTGGGAATCCGGGTCTTCCAAGAAAGTACAGCAGGCCCAGCTGGGTGTGCTGGCCAAATCGATCGACTAGTCAACAACCGGCCGCCGCCCGCGAGCATGGGCGGCATGAATTGAACCCGAGGAAAAATCATGCAAATCGAAGTCAAAGTGCCCACCCTCTCCGAATCGGTTTCGGAAGCGACGCTGGTCTCCTGGCACAAAAAGGAAGGCGATGCCGTCAAACGGGACGAGAACCTGATCGACATCGAGACCGACAAGGTGGTGATGGAATTGCCGGCGCCCGCTGATGGCGTGCTGGTGAAAATCATCAAGGCCGATGGCGGCACGGTCGGTTCGGGTGAAGTCATTGCCATGATCGACACCGAAGGCAAGGCCGCTGCCGCCGCACCTGCCGCAGCATCCGTCGCAGCAGCGCCTGCCAAGGCCGCCGCCGGCTCAGCGCCCGCCAGCCCGGCCGCCGCCAAGATCGCCGCGGAGAACAACGTCAATACCGCCGACATCACC
>CAYSKY010000407.1:3547-3768 GCA_964431425.1 uncultured Burkholderiales bacterium | reverse complement strand
GTTCGCAACCCTGCGCGTGGTGGGCAACAGCAGCGTGACGGAAATGAGCGTCATCCGTTCCACCGACAAGGGCAGCACCTGGTCCGCGCCGATTCGCGTCTCGGATTTTCGCGGCATCGGCACGCGCGACCCGGAAACCGGCCAACCGATTCGCGACGCCGGATCGCTGCCGCAACTGGCCGTCGGCCCGCAGGGCGTGCTGGTGGCCACCTGGCAGGACG
>CAYSKY010000407.1:0-3537 GCA_964431425.1 uncultured Burkholderiales bacterium | reverse complement strand
ATTAGTGAGAGGTTCTCTACGCTGGGAGTGTTTGGCACCTGCTGCGTGTCGGAATTGCGGGTCTTCCGTTCCACCGACTTGGGCCTCACCTGGTCCGCGCCGGTGCAGGTCAGCGGCGCACCCACCGTGCAAGCGTTCACCCCGCAGGTCAACGTGCGCGCCGACGGCACCATCGGCATCTCCTACTTCGACATGCGCAACAACACCACCGACCCCGCCAACCTGCTGGTGGACCACTGGCTCGCCACCTCGCGCGACGGCACCACCTGGACTGACCGGCGCGTGACGCAAAACTCCTTCGATCTCAGCATCGCGCCTGTTGCCCGAGGGTTTTTCCTGGGCGACTACATGGGCCTCGTGAGCAGTGGCAGCAACTTCTATCCCGCGTATGTGCGCACCACCGGCGACCTCGCCAACCGCAACGACGTGTTCGTTACGCCGATGAATGTGCCGGTGGCGACTTCATCGGTGGCAGCAGTTGTGTCGGTGCCGATGCGTGCTGCGGAGATCGCGGCAGAGAGCGAAATCTCGCCGGAATTCCGGCAGCGCATTCACGAAAACGTAGTGCGGCAAATGGAGCGGAGAGTGCCGGGATGGGCAGCGCGGAGGGGGTTGGCAGTGGCGCCATAGCTGATTCGACAAAAGTGCCAAAGTCCAGCATTGGCGCGGGTTCTGGCGGCAAAATGGCCTGGGAGGCGCGCTGGTGCTTGAGTTTTGGCATTAATCGCAGTTCACTACTGCCATGAGGCACGCGCAGCTTTTCGTGATCTGCTATCAGGTAGGTTGAGCAGTAGGCGCGATGTTAAGCTGTTGTCCATGTTGGCTATTCAGGCCAATTTCCACGGAATGTTTGGACGCACCGTGGAACGTTATACGTACAATTTGCGCCCTAGATAGAGTTAGCCGTCATGGAACGATCGCGCTTTAGAAATTTAGCAGTTCCTGTGCTGACCATCGGAGCATTTGCCGGCATGGGCGCAGTGGCGGCATGGGCGCTTGGCATGCCACTAATCGCGGGAGCGATAATTTTGCCGGCAAGCATTCTCGCGAATGGGTTCATAGCAACCATTGAAGACGATCTACCGGGTGGTTTCAACAACCCCAATGGTGACGCCACGCCTAAGTACGCCTCCCTCGCGCAACGCATTTGGAAGATCGTTGGATACGGTTTTCTCGGCCTCGTGGCTCTAGGCGCGTTGACCGCGGCCATTGCAAGAAGCGACCTCAGCATCAAGCTGCGCATAGCCTCGATTGGATTCGGTCTTTGCGCACTATTCATCGCGATTGCCATCCGAACAGAAAAGCGCGTGTATCTGCTTCTGTCAGTCATGTTGTTGGTTACGTCCTTCGTGATCGCGGCATATCAATGACGGCTAACACGTCGCTCAAGAACGCTCGCTTCGCTCGCGGGACGCCGCAAAAGAGAGACATTTTTGGCTACAAGGTATGACTCATGTCTCAGATTCACTTTATGCGACTGCAGGACGCGCCAAAAAACAGCGCCCTAGAATTAAGTTGGTGAGTTAGCCGTCAATGTCTGGGCTCCTTCAATCAATCTTCACGTTCCTGAATCGGGACTTCACAGGTCGCACTTGGGAACGTCGCCAGAAACATTCTTACTTCGGCTCGCTTGTTTACTTCGGAAGTAAAGAGCCGAGTCGCTGCTATTGGGAAGCTGAGTTGACATGCCCCGGTGTCTCAAAAAGCATCGGCATAACAATGCAGGGTACTTCTGAGGGGCCAACGCTATCTGAAGAGATATTCAGCCGCATGACGCTTTCAAACCTCGATGCGCTTTTTGAAAAGTGTGGACCTGCGTTTCAGCCAGTCTTTGAAGAGTGGGCGAAGCAGCCTTTTCCGAGCGACTGGCGCCAATCTTTCGTATTGGACGGATTCTCGGTACCCGCCAACGGTGATGAATCATCTCCTTGGAAAGTTTGCTACTTCGTGGAGCCGGTTGGCCAGTACTTCACTGCGCAATTCGAGGGTGGGAAAGTCCGCAATGTTCGCGTTGACGGCTAACATTTCAGTGAGTTCGTTCGCTGCGCTCACTTGGAAGGCGCAAAAGCGCGCCGCCGTTTACCTGAAGCGTTAGGCTTTTTTGCTATGAACCTTCGCAACGCTATGCAAGAACTCCTCGCTGCGGGTTGTGCAACAGTGGTCGGCGTTCTGGTCTTCTATCTAGTTTTTGCTTGGCCTACATTCTTTGAATCCAATCTTATGTTGGCGTGGGGTTGGATTGGGTGGATTCCCGGAATTCTTCTGGGCCATCGAACCGGGGGCCTTGTCAGGTCTATTGTCAGGCGCTCTTTCCTTTAGCGCGCGGCTTGCCTCTCCTTAACGCCGGCGTTAGGCTGCACATATGCACATCCGCACCCTCTCCCCCTCCAATGCAGAGCAATACCAAGCACTCCGCCTTCGCGGGCTCAAGGATTCGCCAACCGCTTTCGCATCAAGCTTCGAAGAAGAAGTCTCCACGCCCATCGAAGAAATCGCGCGCCGCCTTCAGCCCAGGAACTCAGGCGCCATCTTTGGCTGCTTCGAGCAAGACGTTCTGACCGGTGTCATCGGTGTACAGCGGGAGAGCATGCAAAAGCTCAGCCACAAAGCCTACGTCTGGGGCATGTACGTGGCTCAGGAGTACCGGGGCCGTGGCTGCGCCCAGCTTCTGGTCGCCCAAGCACTTCAGTTCGCCTGGCAGACCTTGGGGGTGTTGCAGGTCAACCTCGGCGTCCACACGCAAAACGCAGGCGCGATTGCCCTGTACCGGAAGGCTGGTTTCGAGGTGTGGGGGACTGAGCGCGACGCACTTGTCGTCAATGCAAAGCCTCAGGACGAGCACCACATGGTCTGCCATGCGCCGCACGCGACCTGATTCGACGTTGACCTGCCATACGCACTGGATGCCGTGAGGACCCATTTGCCTTGCCGAAAGGTCGGGCGCAATGTGGAATCTTGTGTGGACAATTTGCATCTTTATCCGGATTCATTCTTGAAATGCAGCGCCGCCGCGTTTTCGTTCAATGTTTTCAGGAGCGCCACGATGAAGTCACTGCCGACCGGCACCGAGATCGCAAGACCCTTCGTTCCGGCCAAGGACTTCGAGTTGTCCAAGCACTTCTATCTGACGCTAGGCTTCAAACTGCTCCTTGACGGCGAGGTGGCAATCTTCGGTATTGGCACCACCAGCTTCATCCTCCAGAACTACTACAACAAGGACTGGGCCGATAACTTCATGATGCAGTTGATGGTCGATGACCTTGACGCGTGGTGGAATCACATCTCCGCACTGAACCTTCCGGCCCGGTATCCGGTCAAGCCACCTCAGGCGCCCGCCATGCAACCGTGGGGCCTTCGCATTTCGTATGTGGTGGATCCGAGTGGTATCTTGTGGCACGTCGCGCAACGCCGTTCCGAGGTTGGACATGACCTGTGAGCCTGAACATGGGTGACCTGCCCCGCGCAAACATGACCCGCCTCCGTCCGCATTCGACTGCCCGCGCCTGTCGGGGAGCGCCTGTCTTCGCTGTGCTCTTC
>CAYSKY010000406.1:0-3780 GCA_964431425.1 uncultured Burkholderiales bacterium | reverse complement strand
GGGTTACAGCCCAAGGGTTGTGCCGCTGATCGCCAGCTCGCTGGATTCCCAGATTTCCTCAAAACGCTCCCGCCATGGACCGCAATCCGGCGCATCGTTGAGCGTGAGCACCGAGCGGGGATGGTCAATGTGCAGCTTGTGCCAGAAATGGCAGTCGTCGCCGATCAGCAGTGGGTCGGCCGCTTCGCGGGCGATGCCGACGGTGCGGTGAACCAGCATCTGGCCGGAAAACTGTGTCAGCAGTTGATGCAGGCGTGGCAGAATACTTTCGAAACCCTGCAAATCATGCAATGCCATTCGTACACGGTGTTGTCTTGCAGACAGCAACAGCCTTCGGAGCGCGTCATGGCGATCCGGGGAGGCATATCCGCGTTCAGCGAGCGCCCGTACATTGACATCGAATATGGCTATCTCGGCGCCGGAACTGTTGATCACGGCGTCGATGGCTGCCGACGCCTCCGTGCGGCCCTCCAGCAATTTGTAGATGCGGTCCAGGGTGTGTGGCGTTTCGTTCATCCGGCGTACTCCATCAGTTGATTGCGATTTTCCTATTCTGATGCCGCAGCTGCGGGCTCCAGGAAGCCGTTTAAATACGCCGCAAACAGGGCCTTCTGGCCATCACCGGTAAGCGTACTTGCCGATTTTCCGCCAATCGCCCTGCGGTCGGACAATTGCCGGAAAACCCTGGCATCTCCGGGCGGAACGTGGAAGTCGGCACCATTGAGAAAAAAACCGTCCCGTTGATAAAGGAAGCGACTCCTGAGATCCAGCCGGATGCCGGAGACCGCCGCGACCCGGCGAAACCGCGCTGCGGAAAGCGGCACTTCGGGGGGCTCAAAGAAGACATGTGATTTGGGCTCCGTCAGGTACCTGCCCAGAAAGCGATTCAGATGGCTGCGCTGTGCGCCGGCAGTGGGCACCGCCTTCAGAAGGGCCGAAAAGCGCCGCAACATTGAATCATTCATCAATCCGGGCGAAGTTGTCGCGGTCAGTTCCGGGTCGCGAAAATTGCCGGTCAGCTCAACGCTGTCGCGCAGGTAATCAAGGTACGCAGTGGCAAGTTCCTGTTGCGAGGGCGCGCGAAACCCCACCGACCAGGTGAGGCAATCTGTTTCTGCGATGCCGTCGTGCGCATAGCCGGGCGGCAGGTAGAGCATGTCACCCGTTTCCAGCACGTACTCCTGTTCGGGGTTGAATCGCGCAATGATTTTTAACGGCATCCCCGGCTTCAGCGCCAGGTCCTGCTGCGCCGAAATGCGCCAGCGCCGCCTGCCCGCGCCCTGGATGAGAAACACATCGTAAGAATCGTAATGGGGGCCGACGCCCGCACCGGGAGTAGCGAAGCTCACCATCAGGTCATCCACCCGTGCATGCGGTATGAAGCTGAAAGCCGCGAGCAGGGCATGGGCCTCATGGGAGAAATGCTGTGTGTCCTGCACGAGGATGGTCCAAGGCTGCTGGCGTACCGCGCGCACTTCGCGTCGGGAAAACGGACCGTGCTGGAGAGTCCACGACCGGCTTTCGCGGACAATCATCCGGCTCTCCGCCTCCACCCTCGTGGCCAGTTCAAGCACTTCGTCCACAGTGAGCGGATCCTCGAAGGCGGCGAATGCACCGCGTATTAGCAACGGCTTTTTTTGCCAGTACTTCCGAAGGAATGCGGAGACACTCAGGCCGCCCAGATGGGCTTGATGCGCAGGCGGGCTGGTCATGTTTTTGGCTGGTGGCATGGTGCGGATCCGGGCTTGCAAGGCAAAAAAGAAAATGCGTTAGAATCAATTCGACTTCACCGTCTCGTCGAAAAAGGGGTGAGCGACAATGTTACAGGTTGGTTCGAAAGCACCGGCATTTGAGCTGCCCGACGCGAGCATGGAAATGATCCAGCTTTCCAGTTTTCGCGGCAAGAAAAACGTTGTCCTCTATTTCTACCCGCGGGATGGAACGCCGGGATGCACAATGGAGGCGATCGATTTTTCGGACCACGAAGAATCTTTTGATGAATGCGATACCGTCGTTTTCGGGGTCTCGCGTGACGACTGCCTGGCGCATGAAGAGTTTCGCGACAAGCACGGCATCTCGGTGCGGCTGCTTTCCGACGAAGACTGCGAGGTCATGAAGCGGTACGAAGTCCTGACCGAGCAGGCACACAACGGAATTTCCCGGCCCTGCATTCACCGGGCCACTTTTGTCATCGACAAATCGGGCACCGTCAGGCACATTCTTCGCGATCTCAATCCACGCGAGCACGCCGCCGAGGTGCTGAAGCTGGTGCGTCGCATCCACGGCCATTGAGTGCTTCGCAGGCCTTGGGCCTGCCTGCGATACAATCCGCCCCTTTCGCTTCATCCGCTGCGCCGGCCCCTTACACTTTTGCGCTTGACCAGCGCCACGAACATGAATATCGCCAAAGATACCGTTGTGACCCTTTCCTACGAACTCAGCGACAGCGATGGAAACCAGCTGGGTGAGGCCGGCACCAGCCTTGCCTACCTTCACGGCGGCTATGCAGGTATTTTCCCCCGGGTGGAGGAAGGGCTGGACGGAAAGCTAGCCGGTGACGAACTCGCGCTGTCACTGGAGCCCGAAGATGCCTTCGGCGACTACGATGAAAACCTGATCCGTGTGGAACCGAAGAGCGTGTTTCCTGCGGGCGTCGAAGTCGGCATGCAGTTTGAAGGACTGCCGCAAGGTGAGGACGACGACCGCTGGGTGGTTTACACCGTGACCGACATAGCTGAAGACAAGGTCGTGATCGACGGGAATCACCCACTCGCCGGCGAGCGGCTGCTTTTCAAGTGTCGCGTGCAATCGGTTCGCGCGGCCACGGCGGACGAAATCACCCACGGCCACGCCCATGGTGACCACGGTCACCACCACTGAGGCCGGCTAATCGGCTATCTGCTGCGCCCGGAAGTTGCCAGGCTCGATCTGGAACGGTGCCGACGGATTGTCAGGGTTGACGGTGACGCGTACCCAATCGGTGTGCGGCGAGCCAAA
Source organism: uncultured Burkholderiales bacterium (assembly GCA_964431425.1). Classification (GTDB taxonomy): domain Bacteria; phylum Pseudomonadota; class Gammaproteobacteria; order Burkholderiales; family Usitatibacteraceae; genus UKL13-2. Next base: position 783 of record CAYSKY010000406.1, on the reverse strand, counting down.
GGTTTCGACGCGGATCATGTTGGCAACCGGGCGCCGGTCGAGCGGACTTCGATAGGGGTGATCCACCCGGAATTGGTGCGTGTCACCGTGGGCGAACAGGACAGGCCTGCCCAGCTTCTCGACTTCGGCTTCGAACTCCTGCAGGAACTTGCGGTAGCCGCTCATCATGACTGCGGCTGGTTCCTCTTCGAAGCCCGGATTTGCCTGCATAAAAACCACAAGCGCGATCGCATTCGCGTCGCGCGCCTGCTTGACGGCGTGGCGTACCCATTCAATGTTGGCGGCGGTGCGATCGGCATGCTCGCGATCGCTGGCCGCATCAAATCCGAGGTTGTCATTGCTACCCTGGACGTTGACAGTGATGAAAACCACGCCGCGATGCGACCACATCGCATTTTCGCTGTAGCGGCCGAATATGGCATTGCCGGCGTAAGCGGCTGACTGCCGCCACAAAGGCATCGGCTGCCTTCCCAACGAGCGGCCGTCCGGATAAAACACCTGCCGAATTCTCGCCAGGCGCTCAAGCGGGTCTGCACCGCCGTTGCTCGGGCGCCGGCAATCGACCCAGTCATTGTCACCGGGCAGCAGCACAAAAGGATGCAGCGAAGTGTTGAACTCATCCCGTCTTTGCAGGTAGAGATCATCGGTGCAGGGCGCGCGGCTGCCGGACTTGAAATCCCCAAGATGAACCACAAAGGCGACGTCTTCGCGATTTACCGCGTCAAGCAACTGGGTGAACAATGCCTCTTCATGCCGGTCGTACTGCAGATCGCCCATGAGCGC
>CAYSKY010000405.1:0-3787 GCA_964431425.1 uncultured Burkholderiales bacterium | reverse complement strand
ACCTACAGCCATCTGGTGTCCTCGGGATTCCGCCGCAGTGGCGCCTTCACCTACCGCCCATATTGCGACCATTGCCGGGCCTGCACGCCGGCGCGGGTGGTGGTCAATGCCTTTACGCCTAACCGCTCGCAGCGCCGCACCCAACGGTCCAATGCGCATCTCACGGTACGGGTGATGGACTTGAAGTTTTCGCACGAGCACTACGCGCTCTACCGCCGCTACCAGGCTGAGCGGCACCCGGGCGGCGGCATGGATCACGACAGTCGCGAGCAGTACTCGCACTTCCTGCTGCAGAGCAACGTGCACACGCGTCTCGTGGAATTTCGCGAGCAGGGGCATCTGCGGATGGTGAGCATCATTGATGAACTCGCAGATGGACTGTCTTCGGTCTATACATTTTACGATCCCGCGCAGGCGCAGGCTTCGCTCGGCACCTTCAGCATCCTCTGGCAGATTGCCGAAGCGCGGCGGCGTGGCCTGCCGTATGTGTACCTCGGCTACTGGATCGCCGAATCGCGCAAGATGCGTTACAAGACCGACTTTCAGCCGGTGGAGGGTTTGCTGCGGGGGAGCTGGCAGTTGCTGGAACGTTCCACAGCGGCGGGATCGTCAGTATCCTGAGGTCTTCAGCCACTCATCAGCGGCGGTGACATCCATGGGCCTGGCAAAGTAATAGCCCTGGCCCTCGTCGCAGCCGAGCGCGCGCAGCCTGCCCATGGTCTTCGCATCCTCGATGCCCTCCGCGACCACGCTCAGGCCGAGATTGTGGGCAAGGCCGATCGTCGATTCCACGATGACCGCATCCTGTTCATTGGCCAGCATGTGGGTGACAAACGAAACATCAATTTTCAACGCGTGCAGCGGAAGCCGCTTGAGGTGCGACAGCGAGTAGTATCCCGTGCCAAAGTCATCGATCGAGAGTTTCACGCCCATGTCGTGGATTTGTCGCAGGGTCTGGTTGGCACGTTCCGGATCGGCAATCAAGGCGCTCTCGGTGATTTCCAGTTCCAGATTGCGCGGGTCCACGCGGTGCTTTTCCACCAGTCGGCGGACCTGGTGGGAACAGGATTCGTCCGAAAGTTGCCGGGCCGAAAGATTGACCGCCACGGTGACATCATGGCCTGCCGCCAACCAGCGCACCAGCTGGGCCAACGCCTCGTCCAGCACCCACAACGTCAGCGGCCGGATGGCATCGGTCACTTCGGCGAGCGGGATAAATTGACTTGGCGGCAGGGTCCCCAGCCTGGGGTGGCGCCAGCGCACCAACGCTTCAAATCCAGACACGCGGCCGGTCTGCATATTGATGCGCGGCTGGTATTGCAGGCTGAGCTGACCGTCGCGGACGGCGGCACCCAGTTCGGCAATCAAGGAAAGCCGTTTTGGCGAGTAGGTATCCGCCGACGTTTCGTAGCGTGCAAATCCGCTGCCCGCTTTCTTGGCCACATACATGGCGATGTCAGCGCAGCGCATCAGTTCCGACGGGCTCGTGCCGTGCGCAGGAAAAATGGCGATGCCGATACTCGCACCGACTTCGAAACGGAATTCACCCAGATCGAATGGTGCAGTAATGGCTGTCAGTGCACGCGATGCCACCAGGTCCGCGATGTGTTCAGCGTCGATGTTGTGCAACCATATGCCGAACTCGTCGCCACCCAACCTCGCCACCTGGCCCCTGCAGATGTCGTCCTTGTGGCTCTCCGCATCCAACCGCGCGCCCAACTGCACCAGCAGCCGGTCGCCCACCGCGTGCCCCAGGGTGTCGTTAATTTCCTTGAAACGGTCGAGATCCACCATCAGCAGCGCGCTGATCACACCTGGAACACTGCCGGCAATATCCGCGCTCATGCGCGCTTCCAGCGTCGCGCGGTTGGTGAGGCCGGTGAGCATGTCGTGGGTCGCCCGGAACTCCAGTTCGGCGTGCTGCTTGCGGCGTTCCATCTCCGCCGACGCGCGTACGGCAAAGATGCTCAGAAGGTTGGATGCCAGGTCCGGATGGTCGAGCGGGCGCTTGAACATCACGGCAATCAGGCCGAGCGGCTGGTCTGTCGAGTCCATCAGCGGCGCGCCCACGTAGGCCTCGATGCCATGGCGGGCAAGCCCGGTGTCCTCGGGAAACAATTCCGCCACGCGACGCGGATAGGAACAGACGCGCTTCCCGAGTACCGTGTCGCAGGGTGAACCGTTGAGCGCATAGCTGAAGGCCGGTCCGGGACCGCCGCGCTTTTGCACGGCCACCGTGCGAATGCGCCGGCTGTCCGCCGGGTCGATCTCGCCGACGATGGCGATCTCGGCGTCGAGCGCCTGCTGCATGCGTTCGGCCAGCGAGCGAAAGAACGATTCACCGGTGGACGCGGCGACGCCCTGGGCGATCTCGAAGACCAGCCGTTCCTGCCGGCGAATTTCAGTAATGTCGCGGGCGATGGAAATCATGCAGGGCTCATTGCGCACAGCGACACGCTCGCTGGAAATCTGGCAGGTGCGGATGTCTCCCGACTTGATGCGCAGTTCCGCCACCATGCCGCGCACCTGCCCTTCAGCGCGGCACTGTGCAAGCCAGGTTTCGCGCTGCTGCGGTACCGCCCACAGCCCCTTCTCGGTGGTGGTGTGGCCGATGAATTCTTCCCGCGAATAACCGGCGTGTTCCAGAAAACTGTCGTTCACTTCGAGCACCAGACCGTCCTGCAAACGCGTGACGACCATCCAGTCAGGACTGAGGCGGAACACCTGGGAAAAGCGCTCCTCCGACGCAGACAACAGCGACTGCGTGTTGCGCCGCTGCTGGTTTTCAGTGGCGAGCGCCACCAGGTCGGCAATTGACGCCGCGAACTGTTCCTCGTCCGGGGTCCATTCGCGGCGCGTCCCGACTGACTCAATGCAGACGACACCGCGACGCCGGCCCTCGTGCCAGATGGCGGCGTCCAGCATGGATACGATCCCCAGCGGCAGCAGGTAATCGTCGCGGAATTCGGCGGTGCGCGGATCGCGGCGTGCATCGGCCGCGTTTACCACGCGCTGGTTGGAAAAGGCGTCAAAGTAGGCAGGATAGCGGTGCGCGTCCAGGCGACCGGTGCGCTTGTGGCTGCCATCTGCCGCATCGAACAAATCCACCAGATCCATGGCCGCCCCGTTTTCCTCGAACAGCCACAGGGAAACCCTTGCGACGCCAAGCGTGCTGGCGGTGACTTCGGTCAGGCGGGAGAGGATCTGCTCCCGCTCGCCGGACAGCACGCCGGTTTTCATGATGCCCAGCAGCGCTTCCTGCTGCCGGCGCACACGCTCTGCCAGGTCCGGCGGCGCCGCGGCCTCGTGCGCAGGTACGGTCGCCTGCAATGCAATGGGTTTTGCGTTGTTCACCGCTGGATTGATCGCCGGTTCGGGATAGGGCCGCAACCGGGGGATACCGGCCGGTCCTGCATGCACTCGTTAGCTTACCAGCCCCGCGCATCGCTCGGCTAGAATGTCGTGGGCAACCTGCCCGGCCTGAAAGCCAATTCATCGTGCTCTACCAGTTTGCCCGTCCCGCGCTGTTCGCGCTCGACCCAGAAACCGCACACCACCTCGCGCTCAATGCGCTGCAGCGCACTCATCAATGGGGCCTCAGCCGCTGCTTCGGTCGGACGTTGCAAAGCCCTGTGAGCGTCATGGGGCTTGAATTCACCAATGCCGTCGGCCTGGCGGCGGGTCTGGACAAGAACGGCGAGTACATCGACGCCCTGGCCGCACTGGGCTTCGGCTTCATCGAGGTGGGTACCGTCACGCCCCGGCCACAGCCGGGCAACCCCAAGCC
>CAYSKY010000404.1:0-3794 GCA_964431425.1 uncultured Burkholderiales bacterium | reverse complement strand
GCCGTGACCGATGCAAAATATCGTGAGCCCGAGCGTGCCGCCGGTGGCTTCCAGTCACGCCAGCGTTTTGGCGAGCATGCCCGCACCGGTGGCGCCCAGCGGATGCCCGTGGGCGATGGCGCCGCCCCAGGGATTCATTTTTTCGCGATCGGGATTGAACTCGCGCGCCCAGGCAAGCGGCACGCACGCGAAGGCCTCGTTGATTTCAATCCAGTCGATGTCGGCCAGCGCGAGACCGGCTCGCTCCAGCGCTTTGTGGGTGGCCGGAATGACGCCGTCGAGTTGCATCACCGGGTCTGAGCCCACCACCACCCGGGAGCGGAATTTGGCGCGGGCGCGCAGGCCATCGGCCTTCACAGCATGGCTGGCACCGATCAGGATTGCGGCGGCGCCATCGCTCATCTGGCTGGCGTTGCCGGCGGTAATGCGCCCACCTTCGGCACGAAAGATCGGCTTGAGCGCGGCCATCCTGGCGTCGTCAATTCCGACGCGGATGCCTTCGTCGGTGGAAAGCACCGCCAGTTCGCCCTGGGCATTGACGCCACCCGTCGGTGCAATCTCGCGGTTCTGGTGTTTGGTGGCCGCGTCGTGGGCACGTCGATGGCTTTCCTTTGCGTAGGCGTCCATTTCCTCGCGCGAGATCTGCCAGTGTTCGGCCACGCGCTCTGCACTTTCGCCCTGATGAATGACCGCGTGCTGCTTCAGCAGGTCCGGGTTCAGGCAGGTCCAGTCAGTGAAAGCCGCGCCCAGCGTGACATCCAGGAACATCGGTACCCGCGACATGCTTTCAACACCGCAGCCGATGGCATAGCGCGCGTCGCCCGCCGCCACTGCCTGCGCGGCAAAATGCACCGCCGTCTGGCCGGAGCCGCACATGCGGTTGAGCGACACGGCGGGGGTCTCCACCGGCATTCCCGCCAGCAGCCATGCAAGGCGCCCGATGTTGGCCGACTGCTCGCCGGCCTGCGATACGCAACCGGCGATCACATCCTCGACCGCCGCCGGATTGACGCGCGAGCGGCCGATGAGTTGCGACAGTGCGGAAGCCAGCAGGGCGTCGGGGCGGATGTCGCGGAACGCACCGCCACGTTTGGCAAACGGGGTGCGGATGGCTTCGACGATGACAGGCGTGGCCACGATGTTCTCCGGGTTCAGCTGCGGTTGGGGCCGGTGGCCGCGGAGGATGCCGGCGTTGTGATGACGGCACCGGTCCCCACCAATTGCGCGACCTGTGCCGCGTCCAGTCGCAAGTCGTGGGCAAGGATGTCGAGGCTGTGTTCCCCCAGTCGCGGCGGCGGCGCCAGCGTTTGCGCATGGCCATCGAGGCGCACGGGATTGCGCACCATGGGAACCGTCCCGCCATCGGCCGCGTCGGTGGTGGTGACAATGCCGTTGTGCTGCACCTGGGCGTCCTGCAGCAGGGCGGGGTAGTCGTTGATCGGCGCGCACAGGACGTCTATTCCGCGCAGGAGCGCGATCCATTCGGCTGAGTCGCGTGTGGCAAACACCGTCGCCAATTCGGCGTTGAGCGCATCACGGTTGGTCTGCCGGCCGCCGGTGTCGGCGAAGCGCGGGTCGCGGGCCAGCGCCGGCAGGCCCATGCCTTCGCAGAACACCAGCCATTGGTGATCGAACACCGTGTAATTGATCTGGCCGTTCCGGGTACGCGCGGCGCCCGAGGGGGCGATCAGCGGATGCTCGTTGCCGAGCCGGCGCGGGGTGCTGCCGGTGAGCAGGAATTCGGTAATCGGCGGCGCCTGGAAGGCGACGATGGAATCGAGCAGCGACACGTGCACGCCGTCGCCTGCGCCGGTGGCGGTGCGCTTCAGCAGCGCCAGCAATACGCCGCTGAAGGCATTGGTGCCGGCCAGCATGTCCGACACCACATTGCCGACCCGCAGCGGACCGGCATCGCGCTCACCGATGATGCTCATCAGCCCGCCGTAGGCCTGCATGATCGAATCGCCCGCCGGAAGGTCCACATTGGGGCCGCTTTCACCAAAGCCGGTGACCGAGGCAAACACCAGGCGAGGATTGGTGGCGCGCAGCGCGGCTTGGCCGAGCCCGAGGCGGTCCATCACGCCCGGCCGGAAACTTTCGACGATCACATCCGCCTGCTGTGCAAGGGCGCGGGCGATGTCCACCGCCCCGGGCTGTTGCAGGTCGAGGCACAGGCCGCGCTTGTTGCGGTTGACCGAGACAAAGGTACCCGAAAGCCCGGAACCGTCTTGCGCACCCATGGTGCGCGCCCAATCGCCGCGCGGCGGCTCGATCTTGATCACGTCCGCCCCGTGATCGCCCAGCAATTGCGCGCAATACGGCCCGGCCACGCCCTGGCCGAAATCGAGGACCTTCAGGCCCCCGAGCGGCTGGCTCATTGAATCTCGCCCTTGCGCATCATGAACGAGCCCCAGAATTCCAGCGGCATCTCGCCCTTTTGATTCATCACACTGATACGCACCGTGAGCACGCCGCGCTTTCCGTCGGAGGTGTCCTTCATGGCTTCGACGGTGATGACGGTGTGCAAGGTGTCGCCGATGCGTACCGGGGCCGTGAACTTGAATTTGTCCAGGCCGAGTGCCGCCAGCGTGTATTTACCGAGGATGTCTTCCAGCATGCCGGCGGCGATCGACGCGGTCAGCAGGCCGGGAAACACGCGGGTGCCAAAGATGCTGTGCTTCTTGCAGAACTCGTCGTCGATGAACAGGGGCAGCTTGAGGCCGGCCAGGTTGGTGAAATTGACCAGGTCGGCCTCGGTCATGGTGCGGGCGTAGCTGACGAATTTCTCGCCGACGGAATATTCTTCGTAGGTCTTTTGTGCCATGGGGCGTCCTTGTGAGCTGTGAGGCGGAAAAGTTTCGGTGGGTTGGCTTTTTCAGACGTCAGGCGGCCGAGAATTCCGGCCGCCCCGCCAGCAGGGCGCTGAGCGCTTTGGCGGTGTTGCGCAGTTCCGCGGCCAGCGCTGGCCGGTGATCGCGGATGCGTTCGGAGGGGCCGGCCAGTGAAATGCCCGCGATGAGGCGGCCGGTGTGGTCCAGCACCGGGGCAGCCAGTGCGCTGGCGCCCTGCACCCGTTCGGAATCCGTGTGCGACATGCCTTGTTCAACAATGGTGGCAAGCTCTTCGCGCAGGCGTTTGACGCTGGTGATGGTGTTGGGCGTGAACACACCCAGCTTGTGGTTTCGCAGATAGGCCGCCTGGCGCGGTTTGTCCATGTAGGCCAGCAGCAGTTTGCCGATGGCGGTCGCGTACAGCTCGCGGCGTTCGCCGAGCGAGACCGTGTAGCGCACCGGATTGCTGCTCTCGACCTTGTCGATATACATCGCCACTTCGGCATCGGGGGCGAGATTGCCAAGCAGTACGGTTTCGCCGGTGCGTTGCACCAGGTCCACCAGGAACGGATGCGCCAGCTGGCTGATGCCGGCGGCGGCGGTGACACGCATGGCAAGGGTGTAGAGGCGCGGACCCAGCGTGTAATGGCCGCGGCTGTCGCGCACCAGGTGGCCCGAATTCACCATGCCGGCCAGCAGTCCGACCATGCTGGTCTTGGGTGCGGACGCGGCGCGGGCGATGCCCGCCAGCGAATCCCCCTCGCGTTGGAGCGCGAGGTGATCCAGCACCGCAAAAATTCGTTCAACGGACTGCGGAGCATAGGGCCGCGGGGTGGCCGGGGGCGGTTTGTGAAGGGCGGGTGATCTCATGGGGCTGGACCGTGGATTGATGCTGCTGGTACCAAGTGTGCGTATATACGTACGGTGTATGTTTATACGATTGATTGCATATTCGGCCGCCCG
>CAYSKY010000403.1:0-3795 GCA_964431425.1 uncultured Burkholderiales bacterium | reverse complement strand
ATCCTGCGCATCATCCAGGAAGAGGCCATGAAGGAAAGTACCGGCGCCGTTCATGTCCAGGTACCGGTCGATGTCGCCACCTTCCTGCTCAACGAGAAGCGTCAGGACATCCACAAGATGGAAACCCGCTTCAAGGTCAATGTTCTGCTGATTCCGAATATTCACCTTGAAACACCCAATTACGAGATCGAGCGCCTGCGCACCGACTCGGAAAAGATTGACCTGGGCAAGCCCAGCTATGAAATGGTCAATCGCCCGGTCGAGGAAATTGTCGCCAAGGTGGCGGAGGCCGAAGCCAAGCCGGCGCGCCCCGAGCCGCTCGTCAAGGGCATCACGCCGAGCCAGCCCGCCCCCCTGGCCGCAGACCCCGTACCCGCACGCGAGCGGCCTGCAGCCCCCGTAGCGGTCGCGGCCCCCGCCCCGGCGCCCTCCCTGTGGAAGCGCTTCACGAGCCTGTTCAGTTCCGAACCCGCACCCGCACCGCAACCGATCGCGGAATCCCGCCCCGCCCGCAAGGAAACACGCGACGGCCGGCCGGAACGCGGCGAACGCAATGACCGCGGAGGTCGCGGAGGTGGGCGCGATGGCGACCGCAAGCGTGGTGACCGCAATGACCGCGGCGAGCGCAAGGACCGGCCGCCACAGGGCCAGCAAGCCGGCCAGGAGCGCGGTGAACGCAAAGCCAACGAACCACGCGGTGATCGTCCGCCCCGCGAAAATCGCGAGCCCCGCAATGGTGACCAGCCACGCGCAGAAGGGCAGCAGCAGAAGCCCCGTCAGGCCCAGCCACCCAAGTCGGCCCTGGAAGGCCGCCCGGTGGAGCAGACCGAGGATGGTGAAGGACGTGGCCGCCGCCGCCGCCGTGGTGGCAGGGGTCGTGACCGCGACGGTCGTGGTGAACGCACGGAAAACGCACCGGGAAGCCCGCCGGCCGACGGCGTGAATACCCCGTCCTCACAGGGCGCCCTGGAGTTTTCCGCCGCCGAATCCACGATGCCGCCGGCAGCCAGTGCGCCGGCCGTGACCGTTCACAGTCCGGAAACAGCGGCTGCAACGCCCGAGGCCAGCCCATCGCCAGCGGTGATGGTCGCCAGCCCCGTGCTTGAAGCGGCGCCACCTGTAAACCCTGCACCTCACGAACCCCAGCCCGCCGCTCCGGTAGCCGTGGTCGCGCCAACCCCTGCGCCCGTGGCCGCCCCGGTCGAGCAGCCGGCACCCGCCGTATTCAGCAGCGTCGATCAGATCCCCGATGCCGCGACTGAAACTGCTCGCCAATCCCGGCGCCGCCCGCGGGCATCAGACGCACCGGTGGCAAGTGAACCGCTGGTTTTCATCGAGACCGCTGCGGAGAAATTGCAGCAGGCAGTGCTGGTCCACGAGGAAGCCCCCCGGCGCACCACACCGCGCCCGCGCAAGCCGCGTGAAGTGGCAAACGAGCCGCTGGTGTTTGTCGAAACCGCCAACAAGCCGGCCGGTGACCAGACCAACATCTGACCTTCAAAGATGTAACCCGACAGAAAAAGCCCCGTTCCGTGAACGGGGCTTTTTCTTTTGGCACGTCCGGCTATGATGACAATTCAGGAGGAATGCATGAACGACAAACCGCCCATCGACTTCTACTTCGATTTTTCTTCGCCCTATGGCTACCTGGCTTCGACGCGAATCAACGCGCTGGCCGCCCACCATCAGCGCCGCGTGAATTGGCGCCCTGTCCTTCTCGGGCCCATGTTCAAGGCGGCAGGAACAGCGCCCCTCGCCGGCGTGCCGCTGAAGGGACCGTATTCGGTGCACGACTTTTCAAGAACGGCACGCTTTCTCGGCATCAAATACCGGCAGCCACAAACCTTCCCCATCAGCACCCAGAACGCTGCCAGGGCTTTTTACTGGATAAGTGACCGGGATTCATTGCGCGCGCACCGCTTTGCAGCCGCGTGTTTCGAACGCTATTTCACGCAAGGCGTGGACATCACCGCAGCCGAAATCGTCGCCGACATTGCAGCGACAGTTGGCGAGGATCGGGAGGCGGCACTCGCAGCAACGGCAGACCCTGCATGGAAAGACCGGCTGAAACAAGAAGTGGAAACCGCGCTGGCCCGCGGGGTGTTTGGCTCGCCCTTTGTCATCGTGGACGGTGAAGCCTTCTGGGGAAACGACCGCCTGGATCAGGTTGACGCCTGGCTCGCTACCGGCGGCTTCTGAGCCACGCCCCCGGCACTACTGCACCAAACCGGGTCCGGAATGGGACTCCCGCAGGCCGCGTCAGGTTTTCTTCCGGAAGCAGATTTTAAGGACCAGCCCCTTCACCTTGTCGCTGTTGCATTCAATGGTTTCCTCATCGTCGGCAAGGCGGATGTTATTGATGATGGTCCCGCCCTCCAGCGTCACTGAAGTACCCTTGACCTTCAGATCCTTGATGACTTTGACCGAGTCGCCGTCCACCAGTATGTTGCCGTTGCTGCCCCCGACTTCCATCGATCGCCCCTGATTCATCCTGTAAGAGGGGCCCGCCTGAAACTGAGCCGTCCACGCGTGGCTACTGCCCGTAGCGGAACACGTCCGGCTTGCCGAGCGCCGGGATCAGTTCGACAATGCCACCCGCGAAAATCTCCACTGCAAGCGCGGCAAGCAGCAGGCCCATGATGCGGGTGGCGATATTGATGGTCGTGGTACTCATGCGACCACCGATTCGCGTGGCGATATGCAGCGCCCACCACGTTACCAGCCCCACTCCGATGGCCACAAGGCCCACCATCATGATGTGCCAGATGACTTTGCCTTCACTGGCGTAGATGATGATGGTTGACATCGCGCCCGGCCCCGCCAGCAGCGGAATCCCCAGCGGCACGACCGCGATGCTGGCCTTGTCCTCTGCCTCGCGGGCTTCTTCCGGCGTCTGCTTGTCGCGTGCCGGCAATGCCTGCATCATCGAGATGGCATTGAGCAGAATCAGGATGGCGCCCCCGACTTTGAAGCTGGCGAGTGATATCCCGAATACCTCCAGCACCCGTTCACCGAGCAGCGCGGAAATCAGCAGTGTCGACCCGACGGTGATGGCGGCGATGCGTCCGATGTTGTGGCATTGCGCGACCGATTGCGACGCCGTCATGGCCACGAACACCGGCATGATGCCGAGCGGATTGACGATCACAATCATCGCCACAAAAATCTTCACATAGGCCGCCGCCGACAGCATCCCTTCCATGTCAGATCTCCCGCTTCAGCGCAGTAACACCCCGCGCGAGATAGAGTTCAGTGAGGTGCTCGAGCAATCCGCGGCAGCCCTCCTCGATCAGCTCCAGGCTATGTTCGAAATCCTGAATAGCACCATAGTAGGGGTCCGGCACTTCCAGTTCGTCCTCCTCGCCGCCGTAGTCCAGCAACAACTCGATCTTGTGCGCCATGCGCGGCGGGCATGTTGCCTTCAGGTAACGCGCGTTTTGCATGTCCATCGCAATGATGTAATCGCAGAGTTCAAAATCGGCGGCCGATACCTGCCGCGCTCGCAGCGCCGCGAGGTCATAGCCTCGGCCCAGGGCGACATCGATCGCACGCGGGTCGGGCGCAGATCCGCTGTGCGCACCTGTGGTGCCCGCTGAATCAATGTCGATCAGGCCAGACAAACTGCTGGCATCGGCCATTTTGCGGAATACGCCCTCTGCTGTGGGAGAGCGGCAGATATTGCCCATGCACACAAAAAGTACACGCGGTCGGGATTGGGAGGACATCAGGGCTTCACATTCATTGCCAAGCAATTCGGCGTCACTCATGACACGATCAGTTTGATCGTCAACGGCA
>CAYSKY010000402.1:576-3797 GCA_964431425.1 uncultured Burkholderiales bacterium | reverse complement strand
CAAAAGGTGGCACGACCTCCAAAACTTCGATAACAGGTTGCATGCCAGCTTGAACCAATTTATCTAGCCAGCGATGAAGATGGGTCTTTGCTTTCTTGGCATCGACGAGGTGTTGTCGAAGCCGGGTTTCGAGCGGACGCAGCGTCTTGCCAACATACCGCACCTCGCCGGTACTTGGGCACTTGATCGCATATATTGCGGTTGGGATTGGAACTTTTGGCTGTAGCGACTGATGCTCGGCAAAGGTCTGGCGCCGAGGTTGCTTTAATAGATAGTCACTCACCTCCACGAGTTGGCGTTCTATTTGCTCACGCGTAAGCCGAATGGACGAATTGTTTTCAGCAAGTCTTGAAAGGAGACGTTTTTTTCGCGACGTTGGCGATTCGACACCCCATGGATATCTAACTCGCTTGCTGGAACCGGCAAAGTTCATCTGATTCCCTGACTATCGCCTTAGGAAATCAGTGGGAACGGTGGGATTGGAGTCGGGTCTTTCACAATCAGCGCCAACAGGCGTCTTGCAATATGACATTGCTATGTTGCAAGACATGCCCCCGCTCTGTTGGTCACATCGAGGTGAATTTCTTTTGCAGCTGCCCCATCGACAGACACTTCGAAGCCTCGGATAGATTGTGTGTTGATAACAGCCTGGACTTGCGACGAAATGGGCTGCCCACCTTGGAGATGAACTAGCAGCATGCCGGAATTCAAGCCGGGCGCCCGGTGATAGATATCCCGCAGCAACTCCACTCGCTCGCAGACATGATTTTCTTCTCCGTGGTACGGTAGTGAGGTGAAGATCATTACGCGATACTCGCTACGGACAACCAAAAGCTTTAGATAGTCTTCAACGACATTCTTCATCACGCCATAAGCGGACGATGCTCCAACTCCTCCCAGTTCCGACTCCACAGCGAGTAAAACGCGGACGGTCGATGGGACGATATGAAGCGTCTTCTTCCGAATCGCCGCCTTAGGGTCAAAGGTCGTGACAACAACGTCCGTCAAGAATTCATTGCTCTCGGTGTGGCTGCATAGCACGTTGTAAGTCGGAGCGAAACGCTCCCGAAAGAACGACTTAATTTCACTCGTGATTTCAGAAGTTGTGGAGGGAGTCTTGGCGAGCAAGTGGGAGCGTATCTCCGTGTAGAGAGTCGCATATTCCAGAGGTGGATGCATTCCCGGCCTAACGTTAAAAGTTAACGACGCTGGAAGGCATATTCCAGCTGCGACCGGCGGACCGCTGGGTTAGCTGTCATTGCGATTGACACGAGCATTCTTGCCTCCTGTAAGTGCTTTGTTCCACAAAGTGGCGTGGCCGTATTTGCAAATCCAGAGCTCCAGCACCGTGACCACGATTTCGGGGTCCCTGTGAAGAAATGAGAGGTGCGAAAGATCGTGCGCTAGTGGGCGCAGCAATTCCAGTAGCTCGATACCGGAAAGAACGGACACATGGTATCTGTCCGATTTCCCAATCCTCGCTTGCTCGCATATCTTTGGCCAGCACTGGCTGTGGAATAGCTCAGCACCGGAAAGCAATTTGTCATCATCTGTATATGCCGGTGAAGTACGCCAGCGGTCATCCAATTTATTAAGTGATATTCCGACGTACCGCAACACCCCACTTGAGTCCTTTACGAAATAGACGCACGGCCCTTTGCGCTTCCATGCTGTCTCATTGGTAACCGTATAGCGGGCCGACAGCCACGGTCCTCTGCGACCGTCCTTAGGTTTTCTGTACCAAATTCGACCGCCAATATCGGTAATGGCAAGAACGGAAGTTGATTTGGCAACAAGAAGGGAAATGATCGCTTCGTTGGTTTGTTGCATGCGTGTGGTGTTCTCTTGAAAGTGAACAGATGACGGGTAGCTCAATTTGGGCCGCATTGCCTCTGCATACATCCCACCGTGCTTCCGAACATTCCATGGAATTTGGCGGGAATACTCATCATGATCAACAGCTTAACACTAGGTCTGCCGCACATCGTACCCACTAACAAGTCACTAGAATCAGATGAAATAGATTCGCCATACAGTTCCAACTCAATAAACTAAAACCCCAGCACCGGCGCGCCTCCCAGGCCAAAAATGCCCCAAACGCCGCGCCAGTGCTTGAGTGTGGCATCAAGACCGTAAAAATCCGCCGTCGGCCACCCCCGAATGCTGCCCCGCAGCAACCCCTCATCGCGTAAACTACGGCCTGCGCGTTTTTCCCCTCTGTTTCAATTCTCTTCGCAAGGCAGTAAAACACCATGGCTCAGTACGTTTACACCATGAATCGCGTGGGCAAGATCGTTCCGCCCAAACGCCAGATTCTCAAGGACATCTCCCTTTCGTTTTTCCCGGGCGCCAAGATCGGCGTGCTGGGCTTGAACGGCGCCGGTAAATCGACGCTGTTAAAAATCATGGCCGGCCTCGATACCGAGATCGAGGGCGAAGCCGTGCCCATGCCGGGGCTGAAGATCGGTTACCTGCCGCAGGAGCCGAAGCTCAAGGACGAGCAGACCGTGCGCGAGGCCGTGGAAGAAGGCATCGGCGGCGTGCTCAAGGCCAAGGCCCGGCTGGAGCAGGTGTATGCCGAATACGCCGAGGAAGGCGCGGACTTTGATGCGCTGGCCGAGGAACAGGCCAAGCTGGAAGCCATCATCGGCGCCAGCGACGGCGACAACACCGAAACCCAATTGGAAATCGCCGCCGATGCGCTGCGCCTGCCGCCATGGGAAGCCATCATCGGCAAACTGTCCGGTGGTGAAAAGCGCCGTGTCGCGCTTTGCCAATTGCTGCTCTCCAAGCCGGACATGCTGCTGCTGGATGAACCGACCAACCACCTCGACGCGGAAAGCGTGGACTGGCTGGAACAATTCCTGAAGAAATTCCCCGGTACCGTGGTGGGTATCACCCATGACCGCTACTTCCTTGACAACGCCTGCGAATGGATCCTGGAGCTGGACCGCGGCGCAGGTATTCCGTGGGAAGGCAATTACAGCTCATGGCTGGAACAGAAGGCCGACCGCCTGAAGCGTGAAGAGTCCGGCGAATCGGCGCGCCAGAAAACCCTGAAAAAGGAACTGGAGTGGGTGCGCCAGAATCCGAAGGGCCGCCAGGCCAAGTCCAAGGCGCGGATGACGCGATTCGAGGAATTGTCCAGCTACGAATACCAGCGCCGCAACGAAACGCAGGAAATCTTCATCCCGGTGGCCGAGCGCCTCGGTAATGAAGTG
>CAYSKY010000402.1:0-566 GCA_964431425.1 uncultured Burkholderiales bacterium | reverse complement strand
CGTGTGCTGATCGACGACCTCTCGTTCCGCGTGCCGCCCGGAGCCATCGTCGGTGTGATCGGCCCCAACGGCGCAGGTAAATCCACGCTGTTCAAGCTCATCCAGGGCGTGGAGAAACCGGACAAGGGCGAAGTAAAGATCGGCCCCACCGTGAACCTCGCGTTTGTGGACCAGTCGCGCGACAAGTTGCCCAACGACAAGACCGTGTGGGAAGCCATTTCGGGCGGCTCGGATATCCTGCAGGTGGGCAAGTTTGAAATGCAGTCGCGCGCGTACCTCGGCCGCTTCAATTTCAAGGGCGGCGACCAGCAGAAGTTGGTCGGCAATCTCTCCGGTGGTGAGCGTGGCCGCATGCACATGGCCTACACGTTGCTGAAGGGCGGCAATGTGCTGCTGCTGGACGAACCATCCAACGACCTTGACGTGGAAACGCTGCGTTCGCTGGAAGATGCGCTGCAGGAATTCGGCGGCAGCATCATGGTGATCTCGCATGACCGCTGGTTCCTGGACCGCATCTGCACCCACATCCTCGCCTGTGAAGGCGATTCGCAGAGTGTGTTCTACGA
>CAYSKY010000401.1:0-3801 GCA_964431425.1 uncultured Burkholderiales bacterium | reverse complement strand
CAAGCTGGCCGAGTACCGCGAGAGCCTCAAGGAGCTCGTGGCCAAAATGACGCTGCCGGAAATCCTGTGATCCTGCCCGGCGCGACCCTCGGGCTGTTGGGCGGCGGCCAGTTGGGCCGCATGTTCACCATGGCCGCGCGCAATCTCGATTACCGCGTCACGGTGCTGGACCCGGACCCGCTTTCGCCCGCCGCCGAATTTGCCACCGGCCACCTCAATACGGCCTACACGCATCCGGTGTCGCTGCAGGAGATGGCCAACACGTGCGCGGCCATCACCACCGAATTCGAAAACGCCCCGGCCGAGGCGCTGATCGAGCTGGCCAAACGCACCACGGTACGGCCCGGCGGCGAAGCCGTGGCCATCGCCCAGGACCGCATGGCCGAGAAAGGCTTCATCAAATCCAACGGCTTTCCGGTCGGCCCGTTTGCGGTGATCCGTTCCGCCGCCGACTTCGACGCCGCCCTGCTTGAGGTCAAGCTGCCCGCCGTGTTGAAGAGCGCGCGCTTCGGCTACGACGGCAAGGGCCAGGCGAAGATCACCAGCCGCGCCGACCTGGAAAGTACCTACGCGACCTGGAACGGCGCCCTGTGTGTGCTTGAAGAATTTCTGCCGCTGGAGCGCGAGATCTCCGTGATCCTCGCGCGCAAGGAAAACGGCGAGACTGCGTTGTTCCCGGTGGCCGAGAACCGGCACGTCAACGGCATTCTGGATATCACCATCGCACCGGCGCGCATCTCCGATGCGATGGCTGCCGAGGCCGGCGACATCGCCACCCGCCTTGCCGCACGGCTGGAATACGTGGGTGTGATGGCAGTGGAGTTTTTTGTGGTGGCCGGCGACCGTCTGCTCATCAACGAAATCGCCCCGCGCCCGCATAACAGCGGGCACTACACCATCGACGCCTGCCGCACCTCGCAGTTTGAACAGCAGGTGCGCGTGCTCTGCGACCTGCCGCTGGGCGACCCCTCCCAGCACAGCCCGGCCGTGATGCTGAACCTGCTGGGCGACTGCTGGCGTGGCGAGCATCACGAGATCGACCCCGAATGGCGCGTCGTACTGCAGCACGCCGGTGCTCACCTGCACCTGTACGGCAAGCGCAAGGCCCGCCCCGGCCGCAAGATGGGCCATGTCACGGTTTGCGAGCCTACTTTGGACGAGGCGATCAAGGTGGCCACTCAGATTCGGCGCGAGTTGGGCATCGGCGGCTAGTTTTTTGCCGGCGGCGAATCCAAAACCGCCTCCCGCCGCATCCAACGGTCAGATTCACACCACAAGGAACTGACATGAAACGCCGCAATTTTCTTTTTCGCCTGCTCCCCGTCATCACCTGCGCCAGTCTCGTGGCCTGCGTACCCGTCACCGCCCATGCCTGGGACTGGAGCTTTGGCTTCAACTCCACCAAGGGCTCGGGCGTGATCAAGACCGAAGCCCGCAATGTGTCCGGCTTCAACCGCATCGGCCTCAGCCTGCCGGGCGTGGTGGAAGTCGTTCAGGGCGACAGCGAAGGCCTGAAGATTGAAACCGACGACAACCTGCTGCCACTGATCGAAACCGTGGTGGAAGACGGCAGCCTCAAGCTGCGCGTGAAGGACAAGGGCAACATCAGCACCAAGACCCTCAAGATCACCGTCAGCGCCAAATCCATCGAGGGCCTGTCGGTGGGCGGCTCCGGCGACATCCGCGCCGCGAAGCTCAAGACCGGCAAACTCAAGGTGTCCGTCGCCGGCTCAGGCGACGTCAACATCACCTCGCTGGATGCTGACGACCTGCATATCTCCATCGCCGGATCCGGCACCTTCGTCGCGGGCGGGAAAGCCAACGCGGTGTCGTCCAGCATCGCCGGTTCCGGCGACCTCAAGGCCGGCAAGCTGGAGTCCAACTCACACAAGATTTCCATCGCCGGCTCCGGCAATGCCACCGTGTGGGTAAAGGACACTCTGAGCGTAAAAGTGGCCGGTTCGGGCGA
Organism: uncultured Burkholderiales bacterium; assembly: GCA_964431425.1. GTDB lineage: Bacteria > Pseudomonadota > Gammaproteobacteria > Burkholderiales > Usitatibacteraceae > UKL13-2. The sequence goes on along the minus strand of CAYSKY010000401.1, from coordinate 1,832 downwards.
TGTGAAGTACTACGGCGACGCCAAAGTGACCCAGTCGGTGGCGGGTTCGGGCAGCATCAAGCGCCTCGGGAACTCGCCCGACGCCTGAAACGTAGCGGCAGACGAACAACAAAACTCAAGCATTGGCGCGGCTCTCCGGGCAAAAATGGCCTGGAAGCCGCGCCGGTGCTTGAGTTTCATGCTTTTATCTACGGCGCCATCAATAGCGGTGCCACGCGGCGATAGACTGTCAGCCTCATCCCCTCACCACCGCTGACCCAGGACTGCCGCCATGCCCACCGTACCGTACATCTCCGACGCCGACATCGATGCCGGCCGCGTGCCCGCCGAACTCGTTGCCGCCATCCGCGCACGCCGTGCCGGCGGCCACCTGCTCAACCTCGATCGCATGCTGCTCAACAGCCCGCCCATCGCCAAGGGCTGGAACACCTACATGGGCAGCATCCGCCGCGAGTTGAAGGTTTCACCGATCCTTCGCGAGCTGGCCATCTGCGCGGTGGCGCACCTCAACAACGCGCCGTATGAGTTGTACCAGCACGCGCCGGAGTTTCTCGCTGCCGGCGGCGCGCAATCGCAACTGGATGCGCTGGAAGACATCGAACACGCGCACAACAACACCACCGCCTTTGACCACGCCGAGCGCGCCACGCTGAAACTGACCATCGAAATGACGCGCAACATCGAAGTCAGCCAGGCGACGCTGTCGGAAATCCGTGCCTTGTTGCCGAATGAACAGGTGGTGGAAATCATCGGCACCATTGCGGCGTACAACATGGTGTCGCGGTTTCTGGTGGCGCTGGGAATTACGGCAGCCGGCGAAGGCGCGCCGGCATAGCAATGCTCAGTGCGCGACGCGCACTTCCACCGCCGCCATTTTCCAGCCCGGACCCTGCAAGCGCACGCGCCCGAGGCGCAGGTGGAAGATGCCCGATGACACCATCACGCTGAGCGTAGGCCCGGCCTTGTAAACCGCGTCGCTGACAATCACCGAATCGGCAAAGCCGTGGTCGGCAGCGCCGGTTACAAAGATGCCCTTCACGGGTTGCCGCACCAGCCGGTCGTTCAGCATTTCCAGCGTGGCGCGCAGCGGCACTTTCGAAATCACCTTCACCCCCACCGTCACCATGTTGCGCTGGTGGGTGGTGGTTTTGCGGGCGACGATGCCCAGCACGCAGGGCTTGTCGGCCTCGATACGTACGGCGATCAGTTCATCGACCTCGAACATGGCCGCGTCATCGGTGCTCATTTCCAGACCCATTCCGGATTCGCTGATGTCCAGCAGATGGATGGGCTGGCGCCCGAGACGCTGCTCGACAAAGCTGCCGGTCTCGCTCAAGGCGGCGCGGCGCGAGGCGGCGGCGGACAGTCCGTCGCCGGGCGCATTCATGGCGCCGGCCTCGGTGACGCTGCTGGTGCTCAGCACCGACTGGCGTTGCAGGCCGCGCGCATAGATGTCGTTGAAGCCGGCAAAGGCGGTGACCTCGGAGCCGCCGCCAATGGCAAAACGCTTGCTCTTTTGCGCGCCGGAACTTTCGATGATGGCGAATTCTCGCTCCAGAAAATCCACCACCCCGACGTGCTCCTCGACGCGAAACACCAGGCCGATGCCCCAGCCGGGGAAAATGATGCCGCGCCGGAAATCGCGCACCGCCCGGTCCAGTTGTCGCTGCAACGGGCGCAGGCCGAGAAAGTAATCGGCCTTCTCGCCGGCCGCATAGCGGGTGAGACCGACATTCGGATTGCGGGTGTTGATGGCGAGTGACGGCCCGTCCGTGATCGGTTCGCGGCTCAGCCACAGCGAACCCATCCACTCCAGCAGCCAGCTGTCGAGG
>CAYSKY010000400.1:0-3813 GCA_964431425.1 uncultured Burkholderiales bacterium | reverse complement strand
GCGGCACACTGAGGGCAAGCCCGTGAAGAAAGTGATCGTCGTGCCCGGAAAACTGGTCAATGTGGTCGTCTAGCGTGCGTCGCTTTCAGACCGTGTGGGCGGCGCTGCTGTGTGCAGCGCTGCTGCCAGGCTGCGGATTCCAGTTGCGCGGCGAATACAACGTGCCTTTTACCAGAGTGTTTGTGGCCGGCGCCGGGACTTCGCAGGTGGCCAAGCGACTGCAGCGCGAGCTCACCAACAGCCCGACAAGGCTGACGGCCGCCGCGAAGGACGCGGAGGCGCAGCTCAACATCGTCGAGGAAAAACGTGACCGCCTGATCCTGTCGCTGTCCGGCGCGGGCCGCGTACGTGAATACCAATTGAAGCTGACCGTGCGCTATCAGCTGGTCGAGAGCAAAGGCGCTGTGGCCATCCCCACCAGCGAGATCCAATTGCAGCGCATCCTGACCTACGACGATTCGCAGGTGATCGCCAAGCAGCAGGAAGAAGCCATGCTCTACCAGGACATGGAGCGTGATGCCGCCGGCCAGATTTTGCGGCGCATGACCGCCATCAAACGGAACAGTTGAGGCCGGTCCTGCGGCCACGCACACCATGAGAATCACGGCCGAACAGTTTCTGGAGCGCCCGCCTTCGAAGCTGGCAGCGCTCTACGTCGTGCATGGCCCGGAGCCGCTCACGGCGCTGGAGGCATGCGACGCGCTGCGCGAGAGGGCGCGCGCCTCGGGCTACAGCGAGCGCGAGGTGCTCACCGCCGAATCCGGCTTTGACTGGTCGCGCCTGGTCTCGGCCAGCAATGAGCTCTCCCTGTTTGCCACCCAGCGCTTGATGGAAATCCGCATCCCCACCGGCAAGCCGGGGCGGGAGGGTTCAGCCGCGATCGAACAGTACTGCAGCCGTCTGCCGGAAGACACGGTGACCTTGGTAACGCTCCCCGAGATCGACTGGCAGGGCAAACAGGCCAAGTGGTTTGTGGCGTTGGAAGCGGCGGCGGTGATGATCGAGGCAGTGGCGATCGAGCGGGCGCGCTTGCCCCAGTGGCTGGCCGGCCGGCTCGCACGTCAGCAACAGTCCGCGAGCAGCGAGTCGCTCGAATTTCTGGCTGACCGCGTTGAAGGCAACCTGCTGGCAGCCCAACAGGAAATCAAGAAGCTGGGCCTGCTTTGCCCACCCGGCGAGATTTCGCTGGAATTGCTGGAAGACAGCATTGCCAACGTGTCGCGTTTCAACCCGTTCCAGATGGTCGAGGCCATCCAGGCCGGAGACCTGTCACGCATCCGCCGCATGCTCGATGGCCTGAAAGCCGAGGGCGAGGCACCGCCGCTGATCCTGTGGGTCATCACCAACGAGCTGCGGTTGCTGGCCCGTATGCGCGGCCTGACCCGCTCCGGACGCGCGCCGCACCCGGCCAAGGCGCGCGAGATGGAACGGCTGGCCCGCCGTCATTCACCCGACAGCCTGCGCGCGCTGCTCTTGCAGGCGGCCGAAATCGACCGCATGATTAAGGGACTCAATGCCAACGACCCTTGGGATGCACTCGCCGAACTGGCGTTCGGCGTGGCCGGCAAGCCCCAGATGAAAGCACCGCAGGCGGCCTGAACCATGAACCAGATGCACGAACTCCCCCCGTCCGGCGCTGCCGCGACCGATGTGCCCGCGTACATGCGGGAGGTCGGTCTGCGCGCGAAGAGCGCCGCGCTCTCCCTTGCGCGCGCGGCGACCGCCGACAAGAATCGGGCCTTGTTAGAGGCGGCCGCGCAAATTGAGGCCAGTGTGGAGGCGATCCTGGCTGCCAACGCCAGCGACGTGGCGCGGGCGAAGCAGAATGGCCACGACGATGCGTTTGTCGATCGCCTGACGCTCACGCGCAGGTCGGTTGCCGCCATGGCCGCCGGTCTGCGGGAGGTCGCCGCGCTGGCCGATCCGGTGGGCGAAATCACCGATCTGAAATTCCGCCCATCCGGCATACAGGTCGGAAAAATGCGCGTACCCCTCGGGGTCATCGGCATGATTTATGAATCGCGGCCCAACGTCACGGCCGATGCCGCGGCGCTGTGCCTGAAATCCGGCAATGCCTGCATCCTGCGCGGCGGCTCGGAGGCCCTGGACAGCAACCGCGCGATCCACACCGCCATGCAGGCGGGGCTGCAATCCGCGGGCCTGCCGGCCGATGCCGTGCAACTGATTGGGACCACCGATCGCGCCGCGGTTGGTGAGATGCTCAAGATGCGCAGCGTGATTGACGTCATCATCCCGCGTGGCGGCAAGAGCCTGACCTCGCGCATTGCCGACGAATCGCGCGTGCCGGTCATCAAGCATCTGGATGGCATCTGCCACGTGTACATCGATGACCGCGCCGACCTCGAAAAGGCGGTGGGTATTGCCGACAACGCCAAGACGCAGCGCTACGCGCCCTGCAACACCATGGAAACGTTGCTGGTGGCACGCGGCATTGCCGCGCGGGCGCTGCCGGAGATTGGCGCCATTTACGCGGCCAAAGGCGTGGAAATGCGTGCCTGCGCCGAGAGCCGGAGCATGCTTGAGGCAGCCGGACTGACCGGCATCAAGGATGCCACCGAGGAGGATTTTCACACTGAGTACCTGGCACCGATCGTGTCGATACGCGTGGTGACGGGCCTGGACGAGGCGATGGCGCACATTGGCGAGTTTGGTTCGGCGCACACTGACGCCATCGTCACCGAGGATCACGCCCGCGCCATGCGGTTCCTGCGAGAGGTCGATTCCAGCTCGGTCATGATCAACGCCTCGACACGCTTTGCCGATGGTTTCGAGTATGGCCTGGGGGCGGAAATCGGCATCTCCACCGACAAGCTGCACGCGCGCGGCCCGGTGGGGCTCGAAGGCCTCACCTCATACAAGTGGGTGGTATTCGGCAATGGCCAGATCCGCACCTGAACTCCCGGCATGAGCGCCGGCCGACATTGAAACCCGTCGCCCTATTCGGTGGCACGTTCGACCCGGTCCACGCCGGACACACCGGCCTCGCGCAGGCCGCACTTTCGCAACTGGAAACGGACTCGCTGGCGCTGCTGCCGGCAGGCAATCCGTACCAGAAAGCCAGCCAGGCACTGGCCCTGGCCCATCACCGCGTGGCCATGCTGCGACTCGCTTTTACCGGCATCAACGGCATTGTTGTCGACGAGCGCGAGCTCGCACGCACCGGCGCCACCTATACCTACGACACGCTGGTGGAATTGCGGCGCGAGCACGGCCCGCAAACGGGCCTGGTCTGGCTGATCGGCAGCGATGCGTTTTCGCGCATCGATACCTGGCACCGTTGGCAGGACCTGTTCGCACTCGCGCATTTTGCCGTGATCGAGCGCTCAGCCAGCCCGCTCAGCCAGTACACCTGTTCGCGCGAATTGTGGTCGGTGGTGCAGCCGCGCATGGCGGGGCTGTTGCAGACCCATGTACAGGCCGCCGGCGCAGTGGTGCGTCTGGGAGGGACGCCGCCGCCGGTGTCTTCCACCACCATCCGGGAAAAGGTTGCGCGCGGCGAGACAATTCGCGGCCTGACACCCGAGGCGGTTTGCGATTATATTGAGCAGCACAGGCTGTACCTTCCCGAGGAGAAAACAAAAGTTGGCTAACAAGAAAATAACCGCCGTGGTCATCGACGCGCTCGAGGACATCAAGGCCCGCGACATCAAGCTCATCAACGTCAGCAAGATCACCTCCGTATTCGATTACATCGCCGTCGCCAGCGCCGACTCATCGCGGCAGACCAAGGCGCTGGCCCGCAACGTGATGGACATGGTCAAGGAATCCGGCGGCTGGATCTATGGCACCGAA
>CAYSKY010000399.1:0-3829 GCA_964431425.1 uncultured Burkholderiales bacterium | reverse complement strand
TATCTGCAACCGGCGGCGTGCGTCACCCCGGACCCGCTGCAAAATCATCTGCTCGCCGCCCTGCGGCCCGAGGTGCAGGAGCGGGTCTTTCCCCACCTTGAATTGGTTGAAATGGAACTGGGCAAGGTACTGTATGAATCCGGTGACGCCCTGCGTCACGTTTATTTTCCGACCGATTGCATCATTTCCATGCTGTACGTGATGGAAAGCGGCGCGTCGGCCGAGATCTCGGTGGTGGGCAATGAGGGGCTGCTGGGTATCGCCTTGTTCATGGGGGGCGAAAGTACGCCCAGCCGGGCCATTGTGCAAAGCGCCGGCCATGCCTATCGCATGCTCGGGCATCGCATCAAGGACGAGTTCGCGCGGCACGGAGAGGTTCTGATGCTGCTGTTGCGCTACACCCAGTCGTTGATCACGCAGATGGCGCAGACCGCCGTCTGCAACCGTCACCACAGCATCGACCGGCAGCTCTGCCGCTGGCTTCTGCTTTCCATGGACCGGCTGCCGACCAACCGCCTGACCATGACCCAGGAACTCATCGCCAACATGCTGGGCGTACGCCGTGAAGGTGTTACCGAGGCCGCCGGCAAGTTGCAGAAGCTGGGCGCCATCGCCTATCAGCGTGGCCATATAAACGTACTGGACCGCCCCATGCTGGAGTCGCTTTGCTGCGAGTGCTACGCCGTCGTCAAGAAAGAGACCGACCGACTGTTGCCCTACGTGCGGCCAAGGCCGCCCGGCTAGCGAAGGCTTTTTGCGCCGGCGGCGGCGACCGGTCTTTGTGTTGTGCCGCACAGAGTTCCACTGCGCCCCTTGGCAGACTCCGGGTGCAGACTGGTTCCAGCCGCGGCCTGCGCCGACTCCGGGCCCCGTGCTGTGAAGGATTGCCGTGCTTGTTGAGACTGCCGGACCCGTCGTCAACGATGTCATTGAAAACCTGCCGGGCGAGGAGCAGTCGCGGCTGCTGGCCGCATGCGAACCGGTCGAGCTCACTTTTGGCAATGTGCTGTGCACCGCCGGTGTTGCCGAGGAATTCGCCTACTTTCCGCTGGACGGTTTTGTCTCGCTGGTGTCTGCCGTCAGCGGCCACCGCCCCATGGAGGTGGCGCTGATCGGCAGCGAAGGCGTGTTGGGCTCCACCCAGGTGCTGGCCGTGGACAGCGCGCCGCTCACCGCCATCGTCCAGGGTGCCGGAACGGCGCTGCGCATCCCGGCGCAGATCCTGCGGCAACAGATCAAGGACGGTCCCGCGCTGCGGCAGGCCCTGCAGGCATGCGTCCACCGCCTGCTGGCGCAGGTGGCACAGAACATTGCCTGCACGCGCTTTCATGAAATCGATGCACGCCTCGCACGCTGGCTGCTGATGACCCATGACCGGGCGCATGCCGACCACTTTCACCTGACACATGAGTACCTGGCCGGCATGCTGGGCGTGCAGCGCGGTGCTGTCAGCATTGCCGCCGCCATCCTGAAAAAGCGGCGGTTGATCAGCTATGCGCGCGGCGAGATCAGCATCCTCTCGCGGCGCGGCCTGGAGTCGATCGCCTGCGAGTGTTACCGGCTGTCAAATCCCGGCAGGCCCGTCGCGGCGCAGGAGCGCTGATGCGTCATATGTGTATGCCAGCGCACTGACGCAGGCCATGAACCCGCGCAAGCTGGCGGCTCATCGGCACCTTGCCCCGCAAGGGGTGGACGAACATCATGCTCAACAGCATTTGGTATCGCGGCATCCTGGCTGCGCTCGCAATGGCGCTGGGAATCTATTTGGTATCGGCAGGCCTCGCCGGTGCGGTGAACGCCAGTCTCGCGCAGACCGAATCCGGCCGGCAGGCACGCCGCGCCGCCGCTATCCAGACTGAACGCGTGGCGGCGGATTTTCAGCTGGCGCGGCGTGAGTGCCGGCAGCTCGGCGGTACCGACCGCAGCGCGTGCATGCAGGAAGCGCGGCATGCGCAGCAGCGCTCAGCCGCGAACGTCCACGCCGACCTGGATTGCCGCATCCGGTCGGGTAATCCGTCCGAGGCCATGGCGCCGCGCCCGGCAACTGCCAGCGGGTTGGATGTCGCCCTGTACCAGGCCCACCGCCAACTGTCACCCTAGTTTCATCCCGCCGTCACGCGACGGTTTCAACTGCAGTTTCAACCGGAAAACAACATGTCCATGCACAACACGGAAGTTACAAAAGAAAAACTGATCGAGGAATTCAATTCGGTCGTCAGCGAAACCGAGCAGTTGCTCAAGTCCGTTGCCGATGCCGGTGGCGACAAGGCCGGCGCGATTCGTGGCAGCGTCGAGCAGAATCTCGCCTCGGCCAAGGAGCAGTTGCGGCAACTGCAGCAGACCGTATCGGCCAAAACCCATGCCGCCATGGACGCCACCAACGGCTATGTGCACCAGAACCCATGGCAGGCCATCGGCATTGTTGGCGGCACGGGGCTGGTACTGGGCGCACTCATCGGCCTCTCGCTGAATCGTCGCTGAGCCGCGGCAGCCGAGCGAACATGAGCGCAACATTACCTCCCTCTGGCGATGCGCCCGGCGCCATGCGGTCCATGGGCAGGACGCTGCTGTCCCTGTTCTGTGACCGCATGGAGATGGTCGCCATCGAGTTCCAGGAAGAGCGCCAGCGCGCCCAGCAGAAGCTGACCATCGCCGTGCTGGGTGCGGTGTTCCTGGCGCTCGGCGTTCAGCTGGCGGCACTGCTGGTCATCGTGCTGTTCTGGGACACCTATCGCGTACCGGCCGCATTGCTGGTGACCGCCCTGTACCTCGGAATCGGCTTCTGGGCCGTGGCGCAGTTCCGGCACCTGATCCGCAACAGTCCACAGGTGTTTGCCGGCACCATCGAAGAATTTCGCAACGATGTGCGGATGTTCAGTGGTGAAAATGACTAGCGCCGACGAGATCCGCCAGCTGCGCAAACAATTGTTGCAGGCGCGTGCGGTGCTGTGCCGGCTGCGGTTGCAGCAGGAAGCCGGCAGGCTGCGAAGTGCGGCGGGGCTCGCACATATCGCCGGCGCCGCCTTCCGTGTGCTGCCGATGCGATTGATGCTGTTGGGCATCGTGTTGGGCAGCGTGCCGGCCGCCCGACTGTCCGGCGGCGCAAGGATACTCGCGCGAGGCATGCAGTTTGCCGGCATCGCCGCGCGCGGCCTGGCCTTGTGGCGGCTGGTCAACCGCCGTGCCGTATCTGTACGACAACGCACAGACCAGATGGTGATCGACGCGTAGCCTGATTGATGACGCGAACAGACAGTGCAGAAACGTCAACACCGCATCCGGCATTTTTGAACTCACCGGCAGTTCGCGGCACCTGCGATGCAGGCGCCGTGCCGGTGGAAGAAGTGCAGGCTGCCCGAAAACGGGGGACATGGCTTTTGCCCGATCGTTCCCCACACTATGGAGCAATGCCATGAGTACATTCAAAAGAATTACCGGTTTCCTGATCGCCGCCGCCATGATGTTCATGCTCGGCTGTGCTTCCACCGCCAAGCATGAAGGTACCGGCGAATACATCGACGATTCGGTCATCACCACCAAGGTCAAGGCGGTGATTTTTGAAGAGCCGACGCTGAAATCAGCCGAGATCAATGTTGAGACCTTCAAGGGAACCGTGCAGCTGAGCGGCTTCGTGACCTCGCAGGCCAACATCAACAAGGCGGCCGAACTGGCACGTGGTGTCAAAGGCGTCATGTCGGTCAAGAACGACATGCGGGTCAAGTAACAACGCGCAGTCGATGTGCGTCGCGGCCCCGCCCCCCCCCAGCGGGGGGCGGGGGGGCGGCCCCGCCACCCCCCCCCCCCCCCCCCGGGATTTTAAGCAGGCCCC
>CAYSKY010000398.1:0-3838 GCA_964431425.1 uncultured Burkholderiales bacterium | reverse complement strand
GAAAATGGGCTGCGACCTCGCCCAGGGATTTCTCATGAGCCCGGCACTTCCCGCGCCGGCTCTGATTGACTGGTTGGGCAGGCACAACTGAACTTCGCGGTGCCGCCAGGCGGTTATGATCGCCGGCTGTTAGATTTGAAGTCGAAACCCCAGCATTGAAGCGGCTCTCCAAGGCTTTTTGCCCTGGAAGGCTCGCCAATGCTGGGCTTTTTTCATTTCAGAGCTGAAAAAAGCAAGCTTGACATTAATAGAACGATCGTTCTATTATTTGCCCGTGAGATCCAAACCAACCACATCCAGACCAATGGGGCGCCTCAGCAAAGGGGAGGAAACGCGCGCGGTCATTCTGGACGCCGCCCTGGTCCACGCGAGCGCGGAAGGTTTTGAGGCATTGACCATCGGGGTACTCGCCGACAAGATTGGAATGTCCAAAAGCGGGCTGTTCGCGCATTTTGGTTCAAAGGAAGATCTGCAGATTGCGACACTCGAAGAGGCCGTGCGCCGCTTCAACGATGTCGCAGTGATCCCGGCACTTGCCGAACCGCGGGGACTGCCTCGTTTGCGGGCCTTGTTCAGGCTTTGGGTGGAATGGACGGCGCGCTGCAACCTGGATAGCTGCCCGATGATGACCGCCAGCATTGAATTTGACGACCGGCCGGGGCCGGTTCGGGACGCCGTGTTGAAGCACATGCGCCGATCACATGACGGCATGGTGAAAGCGGTCTCGCTCGCCATCGAGACCGGCGAATTTGCGGCCGATACCGACGCGGAGCAGTTTGCCTTTGAACTGTTCGGCATTATTTCCACCTGCTACCGTGCCCGCAACCTGTTTCACGACCCCCGCGCCAATGAGCGTGCCTTCCAGGCGTTTGAACGTCTGGTGAATTGCGCCCTCGCACCACCCGCGGCAAGCCGCGCGACCAAGCCTGCTTCCCGTCGCACCACCTCAACACGTTAAGAAAGGAGTTCGATATGGCCCACGCAATCGGCTTGTCCATTAATAGCACGATCGTTCGTTTTGTCGGAACTACGCTGTCGCGCGCCGGATTTGCGGCAGCGACGATGCTGGCCCCCGGCTGGACGGTACGCACCTTGGCGCAAAAATTCATTACACCGCCTCGCATCCGCCACACGCCCGCAGAACTGCAATTTCTCGAACAGGGCCGCCGAGACCTGATTGACTCTCCGATGGGGCAGCTTGCTGCATGGCAGTTCGGAAACCCGGCGAAACCCGCCATCATCGCCAGCCATGGCTGGGGTGGCCGCGGCGCGCAGTTCCGCGCATTCGTTCCCGCATTATTGGACGCGGGTTACCAGGTCTGGCTGTTAGATCACGCCGGTCATGGACACTCCGGAGGCCGGGAGGCGCCCATTACGGATTTCGCCCGCGGCATCGCGGCGGTGGCCCGGCATCTCGAGTTCATGCAGATTTCCGTTGCCGGCTTCATTGGGCATTCGTTGGGGTGCGCGGGCATCGGCATCGCCCTGCGAAATGATCTCAAGCACTTGCATCCGGTACGGGTCGTGCAAATTGCACCACCGGCATCGCTGATCCGCTACTCGCGTTTCTTTGCCCGGGCGATCGGCCTGCCGGAGCGTCTGCGTGCCGCCATGCAGTGGCGCCTCGAACAAAAGATTGGCGTGAACTGGCAGGAATTTGAGATGCCGCGGGCCGCCGCCACCATCAACGCCCCCGCCCTGGTGATCCATGACCAGCAAGACAGGCAGGTCCACATCGAGAGCGGGCTGGCGGTCGCCCGCGCCTGGCCTGGCGCGCGTTTCAAACGCACTTTCGGCCTGGGCCATCACAGAATCCTTCGCGATCCGGCGGCGGTCGCAGCGACCATCGACTTTCTGCTCGATCGCGTGGAGTTTTCCGTTCCACCGGCACCTGACGAATGGTCGCTCGCGTTTGCGTCGCTTTCAGGCAGTGCACCGCTCTACTAGCCCCATCAGGAGAAACATCATGCGCTTACTTGTGCTCGGTTCCATCCTCAGTTTTTCCGCCGCTGCCTCACATGCCACCATCGCCGTTTCCGACCTTCACAGTTCCGGCCTGCTTCATAAAACGGCCATTTATGCCGCGGCGACAGCGGCCAGCCCGGTGTTCGCCACGCTGCTTGTCGTCTGCCTGCTCCTGGTCTGGGGCGCCTATGCACTGGCCGCCGCAGGTCGTATCGCCCCATTGCCGTTGATGCCGCAGGCGATAGCAGCCATCACGGCGCTTTACCTGGTGCGCGGAATGTTCGTCGTCCCGCAAATGATGGGTTACAACCTTTTCACCACAGGTTATCCGGTCACCACCGCCGACCTCTTGTTCTCGTCCGCAGTTCTGGTCATCGGCCTGGTTCACGCGGCAGGCCTCGCGCAGAGAATCGAATGACAAACCCGCCGCCTCCGCCGTGTCGATAAACGTACACGGCCTGTTGTGCAATGCCGCATGGTCGCAGCAGCGACCTATGCCACAATGCGGCAAAACACAATCAGGAGGAACCCATGCTTGGAAGCATGATGCAGCGCCCGCTGCTCATCTCGTCGCTCATCGAACACGCCGCAGGTAATTTTGCCGATACCGAGATTGTCTCCCGGACTATCGAAAGCGGCGGCGGATTTGAACTGCACCGCTACACCTACGCCAACGCCGCCAGGCGTGCCAAAAAGCTTGCCAACGCGCTGACGCGGCTGGGGGTGCAGAGCGGCCAGCGGGTTGGAACGCTGGCATGGAACGGTTACCGGCATTTCGAGCTGTATTTCGCGGTATCCGGCATGGGCGCCATCATGCATACCATCAACCCACGATTGTTCCCGGAACAGATTGTCTACATCGGCAACCACGCGGAAGATCAGTGCCTGTTCTTCGATCTCACGTTTGCACCGCTGGTTGAAAAGATCGCGTCGCAGATGCCGGCCATCCGGCAATTCGTCGCCATGACTGATCGGCAGCACATGCCTGCAATCAATGTTCCCAATCTGCTCTGCTATGAGGAACTGCTCGATGCGGAGAATGAGGAATTCGAATGGCCCGACTTTCCCGACACCACGCCATCGAGCCTCTGCTACACCTCCGGCACCACCGGAAATCCGAAAGGGGTGCTGTACTCGCACCGCTCGACGATTTATCACACCTATGCGGCGATGGCCGCAGATGCATTCGGCATTACCTCGCGCGACTCCGTGCTGCCAGTGGTGCCCATGTTCCATGTGAATGCCTGGGGGCTCCCCTATATCGTGGCAGCGGCCGGGGCCAAGCTGGTGCTGCCGGGCGCGGCGCTGGACGGGGCCAGCCTGCATCGCCTGTTTGAGCAGGAGCGGGTAACGCTGAGTGCGGGCGTGCCGACGGTATGGATGGGGCTGCTGAACTATGTGAAGAGCAACAATCTTCGCTTCAGCACCTTCAAGGAAACAATCATCGGCGGCTCGGCATGTCCGCGCGCGATGTTGGAAACATTCGAACGTGACTACGGCGTCAGGGTCGTGCATGCCTGGGGCATGTCAGAGATGTCGCCGCTCGGCACCATGTGCCGGCTGCGTGCCAAACACGACCAGTTGCCACCTGACGAGAAGTTCGCCATCCAGGCCAAGCAGGGCTGCAGCATTTTTGGCGTGCAGATGAAAATCATTGACGGCGACGGCAACACCCTTCCCAACGACGGCAAGGCATTCGGCGACCTGATGGTGCGCGGCCCCTGGGTGGTCGAGCGCTACTTTCGGGAAGAACATTCCGCGTTGCACGACGGCTGGTTTCACACCGGCGACGTCGCGACCATCGATCCGGACGGCTATATGCAGATCACGGACCGCTCCATGATGGCTTCATTCCAGTAGATGCTGGATAGCG
>CAYSKY010000397.1:0-3848 GCA_964431425.1 uncultured Burkholderiales bacterium | reverse complement strand
GGAAAGGCGCGCCAATGCTGGAGTTTCGTGTTTAATCCGTGCATGGTCCCGCCCCGTTCCAATGATCCGTCACCTCACCACGGATTAATCGGGCGAAAACCGACACGTCGCCGGGCCACCCTGCGAACGCGATTTCCAGATGAAACTCAGCGCCGGGCGAGCAGCTTTTCCGCTTCGATGAGGCCGTGCTTGAGGTGCAGGCCGACGGCCGGCTGCGCGGCAAAGGCCGCCCGCGCTTCCGCCAGCAGCGCCGCGGCCCGGGTGCGGTCCCCGCGCGCGGCCACAGCCCAGGCGAGATCCGCGCGCGCCGCCGCCAGATGTGGCGACTGCGCATGTTGGCGTGGCAGCATCAGGTCCACCGCGCGCTGAAAATGGGGCTCTGCTTGTGACGCATCGCCACGCGCGATGGCCAGCCAGCCCTGCAGGCCGGCGTGCTGGGCCGCGGCGGGCCTGCTGAACACGATGTCGTCTTCGGCGAGACTGCCGAGGATGCCGGTCATGGTGCGGATTTCGGCGTCGGCGTCATCGAGCCGACCCTGCTCCAGGTAGGAGCGTGCAAGTGCCAGGCGCGAGAAATTGCGCTGGTTGATGAAGCGCCCCGCCGGCGCGCCGTCCACGTCGATGATCTCCTTGAGCATGCCCTGCGCCTCGGCGTGGCGGCCGCGGTACATGAGGGTCAGCGCCAACAGGCGCTCGCCGGTGGTCATATCAGAATTGGCGCGGGAGAACTTGCCGGCGCGTGCCGTATCAAGTGCCAGCAACAGCAGCTTCTCCGCCTGGGCGTATTCGCCGATGGTAATCAGCGCATTGGCGTAACGGGTACTGGCCAGCCACACCGCCCCCGCCGTGTGCGCGGGGGAGGCCTCCCGATAGGGCTCGAAGCCGGCGCGCGCGCGGCGCAGCGCCTCTGGTATCAATCCGTACTCAACAAGATTGTGCGCCGACAACGAGTTAGCGGCGCTCATGAACAGCGGGTCGAGTTCGGCCCCGAACTTGCGGTAAATGCGCAGCACCTGCTCGTACATTTCCATCGCGCGCGGCGTATCGCCACTGGCGGCGGTCAGATTGGCCGTGACCACGGCGGTGCGGGCCCAGCGAAACGTTTCACGGCCGGATGTTTTCTCGACGATGGCCAGCGCCTCACGCAACTGCGCCAGCGCGCGCGCATGTTGCCTGGCGGTGATCAGTGCCTCGGCGTAGCGGCGGCGCACTTCGGCTTCGAAGGCGCGTTCCGAAGGGGGCAGACCCTGCGCGAGTTCAATAGCCCGGTCGAAGGCCAGCCCCGCATTCGCGAGGTCACGCCGGTAGGCATATGCAAACGCAAGCAGCGACTGGCCCGCCACATGGTTGCGGCTGCCGGGCTCGGCGATGGCGGACAGTTCGGCCGCCTTCGCCGCGTCGGCCACGCCGCTGGTACCGTCAAAGCGCATGACCGTGGAGAGCGAACGCTCTCGCAACGCGTGCGCGAGCACGATGCGCGAAGGTTTGTCCCTGCGCCCATCGAGGGCGCCGACCGCCTCGTCGATCAGGCGCACGGAACGCGTCTGCTCACCGGTATCGGACAGGATCGCCGCCAGCGCCACCTGCGCTTCCATCCGCTCAGCCACGGGCGCGTCGCGCGCATTGAGTTCCGCAACGCGCGATTCATGGATCGCCTTGGCAGAGTCGAGCATATACAAGTCGCCCAACGCACCGCCCAACAGCCCCTGCACTTCAGCACGCACTTCCGGCTGGTCGGCAAAGCGGCCCGGCAGTGACTTTGCCGCGTCCAGCAACACATCGCCGATCGGTTGCTTCTGCCGCACCAGTGCATCCTGCTGGTCCACGCTGCCGAGCGTGATGATGCTTTGCAGGAAGTCCTTCACTGCGCGGGTCTTGGCCGTCTCCAACCGGGCCTGCTGTGCCTGCCAGAGCGCGATGGTGGCACCGGCGACCAGCGCCACGCTCACCGCCGCCCCGGCGCCCACCAGCAGCGCATGACGCTGCACAAAGCGCCGCGTGCGATAGGCCACGCTGTCGGGCTGCGCCATCACCGGCTGGTGTTGCAGGAAACGCTCCAGGTCGTCGGCCAATGCGCTGGCGGTGGCATAGCGTTCGGCCGGCTGCCCCTTGAGCGCTTTAAGAATGATGGCGTCCAGGTCGCCTTCCACGCGCCGCGCGTCGGCCTGCCGCGTGCCCTGCGCGCAACGCCGGCTGGGGCGCACCACGTCGGCGTGCAGCACGGCCTCGGCCAGCGCAGCGGCAGACTGACGTTTGAGTTTGTAGGGCTTCTCGCCGGTCACCACTTCGTAGAGCACCACACCGAGGGAGTAGATGTCGCTGGCCGTGGTCACGGGTTGCTCCAGCAATTGCTCGGGGCTGGCGTAGTCGGGTGTCAGCGCGCGGCCCAATGTCTGTGTGAGGTCGGGCGCGTGGGTGGCGTCGTCGTCACGCGTGAGCAGCTTGGCGATGCCGAAATCGAGCAGCTTCACGCCGGGTGCCGCATCACCGGCCGTCACCAGGATGTTGCTGGGCTTGAGGTCGCGGTGCACCACGAGATTGGCGTGCGCATGCGCCACGGCGCGCGCCACCTGCACCATCAGCCGGACGCGGCCCGCAAGATCGAGGGCGGCGCGCTCGCAATACGCGTTGATGGGATCGCCCTGCACATACTCCAGCGCCAGGTACGGGTGCCCGCCCTCGTCCACACCCGCCTCAAACAAGCGCGCGATGCTGTC
The DNA here is from genome assembly GCA_964431425.1 of uncultured Burkholderiales bacterium. Lineage (GTDB taxonomy): Bacteria > Pseudomonadota > Gammaproteobacteria > Burkholderiales > Usitatibacteraceae > UKL13-2. Next base: position 1,131 of record CAYSKY010000397.1, on the reverse strand, counting down.
GTGATTGAGGCTGGCGAGAATGTCGCGCTCGCGCTGCATGCGCGCGGCGAGGCCCCGGTCCAGCAGGTGGCGGTGCGGCAGCTTCAGTGCGACCTCGCGACGCAGGCTGCCTTCCACACGCCCGGCCAGCCAGACGCTGCTCATGCCGCCCTCCCCCAGAGGCTTGATGAGCTCGTATGGCCCCACCCGCTCACCGCTGACCGGCGCATCGGCGGCAACCTGCCGCGCCGGCAATGGCGGCAGTGAGCCCAGCGAATGTTCAGTGGCGCCTTCGCGCGGCACCTCCTCCGCCAGCAAGTTTTCGCGCAGCAGCGGCGCCAGTTGGTTTTGCGGAGGCGGCAGTGCGTCGATCCACGCGGCGCGCGCCGCCAGCGGCAGATCCAGCGCCTGCTGGGTCAGTTCATCAAGTGCGCGCAGGTCGGCGGTGGAAAGGGGCATGAAGGCGGGATGTGAAGAAGCTAGTCAGGCTAACGGATTAGCGATGTGCAAACCGACATCGGCGCGCAAGTTCGGCGCCGGATCAGGCGTGCAGCGCGGCGGCCAGCAGCACCTTGGCACGCTGCCAGTCACGGCTCACCGTGCGCGCATTCACCCCCAGCGCCGCTGCGATCTCGTCGTCGGTGAAACCGGCGAAGTAACGCATCTCCACCACCTGCACCAGACGCGGGTCCACTTCGGCCAGCTGGTCCAGCGTGCCATGGATATCCAGCACCGAAACTTCATCGGCGGCGAGACGGTCGGCGAGGTCGGTATCCAGCGACAAATGCGTGGCATTGCCGCCGTGCATCTCCGCGCCGCGCGAACGGATGATGTCGATGATGAGGCTGCGCATGGTGCGCGCCGCATACGCCATGAAGTGCCCGCGGCTGGTAGTGGCGATGCCGCCCATGTTGGCAAGCTTCAGGTAAACGTCGTGTACCAGTGCGGTGGTATCCAGCGTGGCCGAGTGCGTGGTGTGCGTGAGGCGCATGTGTGCGAGGCGTTTCAATTCCGGGTAGCAATGCGCGAACAAGGCGTCCTTGGCCGCGGCATCGCCCTGCTCCACGCGGGCAAACAGTTCGGGAGAGATTTCGGCGCTGGGAGGGTCGGTGCGGGACATGGCGGTGATTCTATACGAGGCCATTTGCCCGC
>CAYSKY010000396.1:0-3857 GCA_964431425.1 uncultured Burkholderiales bacterium | reverse complement strand
GGCTGGGTTACGTCAATACACCGCAAGGCCGGGTCTGGCCGGAATATCCGAAGGCACAAATCGATGCGGTGATTGAGCTGTCGAAGAAAGTTATCAAAGAGCACAACATTCGGCCCGATCGCGTGCTCGGTCACAGCGACATCGCGCCGACGCGAAAGACCGATCCGGGGCCGCGCTTTCCCTGGAAACGTTTTGCGGAGGAGGGGCTCATCCCTTGGCCAGATGAAGCGCAGGTCGCGCAGCGCAGACTGGTCTACGAGCAGGAATTGCCTGACGTCGAATGGTTCCAGGTGATGCTCGAAAAACACGGCTTTGCGGTACCGCGCAACGGCGAGTACGACGAGGTAACCAAGTCTGTCATCGGCGCGTTCCAGATGAAATACCGGCCGTCCAAGTTCGACGGCGAGATGGATGCCGAAACCGCCGCGCTGCTGGATGTGATGGTGGCCAATCCGCTGGGGATGCTGAAGCCCGCCATCCCGGTGCCGCCCAGCGGGGCCAAACCATGATTTCCTCACCTTCACTTTTGCTGGGAGCTTGTTTGATGAGCAGCAGCCTGCTGGCGGCCGAGCCCATGGGCGCCGCCGCGAAGACCAAGCTCGATGCCGAACTGCGTGCGGTGGTGGAAAACCCGACTCATCCACTGGCGAGTCTTTCGGTGCTGGCCATGAAAGATGGGCGGGTTGTTTACCACCAGCAGTTCGGTGTGAAGTGGATGGACACCGCCAATCCGGCGAAAAACAGGCCGGCCGATCAGGAGAGCATGTATCGCATCGCCTCCATTTCCAAACTCATCACGACGCTGGGTGTGATGAAACTGGTGGAGGATGGCAAGCTGTCACTGGATACCGATGTCAGCGAGTACCTCGGCTACAAGTTGCGCAATCCGCATTTCCCGGACGCGCCCATCACACTGCGCATGATGATGAGCCACACCTCATCGCTGCGGGACGACGGCGGCTACTACTGGGAAGCCAAACTCGGCGTGAACCTGAAGGACGTGTTGTTGCCGGGCGGGAAGCTCTATGGCAAGGGCGAAATGTGGGCAATGAACGCAAAACCGGGTGCCTATTTCCAGTACGCCAACTTTCCCTGGGGCATCATCGGCACCGTCATGGAACGGGTCACCAACGAGCGCTTCGACCGCCTGATGCGGCGGCTGGTGCTGGATCCGCTGGGCGTCAAGGGCGGGTTCCATCCGGCGGACTTTTCAAAGGAAGATCTGGCCAATGTCGCCACCCTCTACCGCAAGCGGATCGAGGTGGACGGTAAGGAAATCTGGAAGCCGATGGGGCCGTGGGTGGCGCAGGTGGACGACTATCAAAAGTCACCGCCCACCGTCCGCGCGCTGCCGGATTACGTGCCCGGTACCAATGGCACCCTGTTCGGTCCACAGGGCAATTGCCGGCTGAGCGCGGCGGGTCTCGCACGCGTCATGCTGATGCTGATGAATGGCGGCGAGATCGACGGCAAGGTCATCCTCAAGCGCGAAAGCGTCGCGCAGATGTTGGCCATGCAATGGCGGCACGACGGCAAAGGACGCAATGGCGACAGCAATGGCGAAGTCGGCTACGGCACCCACGCCGACCGCATGAACGCCTGGGGTCTCGGCGTGCAACATTTTCTGGACCTCACCGGACCCAATCGCGGTGACCGTCTGGTGGAGCAGGGCGGCTTCAAGGCGTCCGGCCATATGGGCGACGCATGGGGGCTTACGTCCATCATGGCATTCGATCAAAAGACCAAAACCGGTCTGATCTTTCTCACCGGCGGTCCGGGCTTCGATCCGGAAACCCATCCCGGCGCGTATTCGGCCATGTACCGGCATGAAGAGCAGATTCTGACGGCGATGTATCGGCATGCGATCCAGCAAGTGGTGCCGTGATGCTGGCACGTTACATGGACCGCAGGTTGACGAACGGGACGAAACCGGAGATCAAGCCTGGCGAACTTTTTTACCTCTGCAATGTGTGCGGCACTGGCAATTGGTGCCTTGCGCCCGAGATGAATCGCGAAGGCGCGCCATGCTCACATTGCGGCACGAATATCCGATATCGCGGCGTAATCGCAGCGCTGACGCGAGCAATGTTCGGTCAAATCCGGGTCTTACGCGACCTGCCGCCGGACAAACGCATTCGCGGCGTGGGCATGAGCGATGCAGTTTGCTACGCCAAGTGGCTCGAAAAGACATTCGACTACACCAACACGTTCTACCACACTGAACCATTGCTCGACATTACCCGCCCCGGTTCAGAGTACTTTGACCGATATGACTTCGTGATCTCGACCGACGTGTTTGAGCATGTGGCACTGCCGATCCAGCCGGCGTTCGACAATTTGCTTCGAATTCTCAAGCCGGGCGGTGTTGTGGCGTTCTCGGTGCCTTTCTCTCTGGAGGCCGAAACGCGGGAACATTTTCCGTCTCTGCACGACTTTTCCCTTCGGCAAGAAGAGGGGCGCTGGGTGCTTGAGAACACGACCGCAGCGGGCGTGGTCGAACGGTTTCACGACCTGGTCTTTCATGGTGGCGAAGGCATGACGCTGGAGTTTCGGCTGTTTTCCCTTGACGCGCTTTGGCGCAATTTCGTCCATGCCGGCTTTGTCGATGTCGTCGTGCATCGTGATCCGGTGTTCGAGCACGGTATTTTCTGGCGCGAGCCCTGGAGCTTGGTGATGACGGCGCGCCGGCCCGCAACGTAGCGCGGGATTCCGGGTTGTCATCGTGGGCGCCGACCCCTATCGCCGGCACGAGAACAAGGTTAAACGCAAGCACTGGCGCGGCTCCCAGAGAGTTTTTGCCCGGTAAGCCTCGCCAGTGCTCGCGTTTCAATGTTGAGTCTGGGCTAGTCGGAAACCGCACTTTCCAGGGGCGTCAATGTCTGCGCTTCGTTGTCGAGGCGCGCGCGGATGCCCATCGGGAGGGTGAACTGATGCGGGAGACGCAGCGCAGTTCAGTCGATGCGCTGGCTCCCGCAGCTCACACTGGTGCCGATGCGTTTGCAAACATGCCGCAGGTGTGCCGGCCCGCATCCTTCCAGCGCGTACTCGCTTTCGGATAACCGCGTGTACCGGCCGCAAACCAGCAAGCCCGGCGTCGGAGGAGGAGGCATGCCGATGCCATGCGCTTTCCGTGAAACGCAGTCAGCGACATAGCCACTCTGGTTGGTGATTGACTCAACCACCTTGCCGGAACCATCCAGGCGAAACACAACTGCGGCGGTTTCGATTGCGGGAAAAACATTGGTAATGCACTCCGCCACTGCTTTGTTAAATGGGGTCGGCATGTAGGGCATTGGCAGGAAACCGGGCCGATTGACATAGTGTCGCGACGTCGGATTCTCGTTCTGGCGCTCGGCCCGCGCCCACGCCTCCGCAAAACCGGCTTGTGCAAGGCTGTCGTCGATGAGCTTATCTGCCGCGCGTTCTATGGCGATGCACCCATTGAGTGAGAGGCATATCATCGCGGCCGCGATCAGTTTGATTGTCATGGGTGGTCGCCTGAAGCAGCGGAACAGGTAAATAGTACTGCCCGTATACGGCCGTGTCGCTAAGGGACCGTGAGCCAAACTCCAGCATCTACGCGGCTCCCGGGCCGATTTTGCCCGGAAATCCGCGCCAGGGCTTGAGTTTCATTGGTGGACGCGGGCTAGCCGGATACCGCGCTTTCCAGAAGCGTCAATGTCTGCGCTTCAGTGTCCAGGCGCGCGCGGATGCCCATCGGGATGGTGAACTGGTGCGGGATATGGCCGAAGGAATAGCCGTATACGGCCGGCGCCTTCAGGCCTGCGAAGTGATGATCGATAACCTGTTCCATGCTCAGCGACTTGTCACCTTTGGGCGCATCGCCACGCGTGAAA
>CAYSKY010000395.1:0-3865 GCA_964431425.1 uncultured Burkholderiales bacterium | reverse complement strand
TGAAACGGCACTCTTTGTTCCACCCCGCGCGAGGTGCCCACAAAGGCCTCGTCGGTATCCACCACGAAGCCGCCGCCAATTGAATACATCTCGCGCTCGGCGATCAGCCCGCCGGTGCTGTCGAAGGCGGCGAAACGCATCCCGTTGGAATGCACCGGCAGCAAATCCACACGGTTGAATATCAACTGGCGGTCGGGGTCGAAATGTACCCGCCGCAAACCGAGCAAAGTGATGGCCCGCGCCACACGCATGTCGTGGATGCGCTGCGGCACCGTGCTTGTGTCGATGAAGTCCGGCACCTCGCCTTCCAGCCCCAGCAGGATGGCGATGTCGGTGCCGTGGCCATGGCCGGTGTGCGCCAGCGAGCCGTAAAGCTCCACCTCGACGCGATCCACCCGCACGAAATCATCCGCCGGCAGCTCGTACAAAAAGCGCCGCGCCGCGCGCATCGGGCCCACCGTATGTGAACTGGAGGGTCCGATGCCGATCTTGAACATGTCAAACAAACTGATGTACATGGTGCTTCCACTGAAAAGTTGGCGTAGCTTGCCACAAAGCAACGCCTGTGCCGCGCCGATACCAAACAGCGAAAGTCCAGCACTGGCGCGGCTTCCCGGGCATTTTCGTGCCACGAGCCGCACCAGTGCTGGTGTTTCGATTTTTCAGAACCTGACCGATCTCGGCTATCCTGCCGCCATGCGACGACAGCTCAACACCCTTGCGATCCTGCTGCTGGCCCTGGTACTGGCCGCCTGCGGGAAGGTGCCGCGCCTCGATGCTCTAGGCGCGAACGATGTGGTACTGGCGTTTGGCGACAGCCTCACCTTCGGCACCGGCGCCGCGCCTTCCGAGTCGTATCCCGCGCAGCTCGGGGTGCTGATCAACCGCCGGGTAATCAATGCCGGCGTGCCGGGTGAAGTCAGCGCCGACGGGCTTGCACGCCTGCCGGCGCTGCTGGAAGAACACCGGCCTAAGCTGTTGATCCTCTGCCACGGCGGCAATGACTTCCTGCGCAAGCTGCCGGAGGCCGCTGCGGCCGACAACATCCGCGCCATGATCCGTTTGGCCAAAGCACAGCGTGTCGAGGTGGTGCTGATGGCCACTCCCAAGCCGGGCCTGTCGATTGCACCGCCCGATTTTTACGCCGACATCGCCAAAGAGTTCGACCTTCCCTTCAATGAAAGCGCGCTGAAGGAAGTGCTGCGCGACAACGCCACCAAGTCCGACCTGGTGCATCCGAACGCCAAGGGCTACGGCGTGATTGCCGAGGCGCTGGCCGCGCTGTTGAAAAAGGCCAAGGCCATCTGACACGGCCGACGGGCCGCGCTTTCTCTGATCTGCCTTAACCCCTTCTGGCGCGAAGCGCGTTGAATGGTTAAGTCCACTCAGGGAGCACCCCGTGAAAATCCTCCGCCTGCTGTCCGCCGCCGCACTGTTGTTCATGGCCCATACCGGCCTGGCGCAAACACCACCTGACCGCATCTGGCTGCCCCCACGGCTGGTTATCCAGGGTCCCACCGACGCGCCGGTGCAGATTCGCTCGGTGCATGTCACCGGCGACGTTCACGGCCGCCACGCCTGGACGGAAGTGGACATGACCTTCTTCAACCCCAATCGCCGCATCCTGGAAGGCGAGCTGCAGTTTCCACTGCTCGACGGCCAGCGCATCGCCGGCTTTGCCATGGACGCGAACGGCGCGCTGCGCGATGCCGTACCGGTGGAAAAGGCCAAGGGTCAGGCCGTGTTCGAGGAAATCGTGCGCGGCAATATCGACCCGGGCTTGCTGGAAGTCACGCAGGGCAACAACTTCAAGCTGCGTGTCTATCCGATTCCCGCCAACGGCACCAAGCGGGTGGTGCTGCGTATCGCCGAGACTCTGCAGGCGCGGGGCGGCCGCAGCGCCTATCGCATACCGCTCGCATTCGGCGCGCGCATCGGCGAACTCGGCATCAATGTATTGGTTGCCGGCAGTGCGGAAAAGCCGCTGGCGGTGTCGCGCGCGCTGGCCGGCACGCATTTCACCGCTGAGGGCGGCGTCTATCGGCTGCGCAGCGTGCAGCGTGATTTCGCTGCAGAGAGCACCCCCACCCTCGATGTCTCGATCAAGAGCGCCGCCGGACCCGTCGTGCATACGCAGGTGTTTGAAGGCCGCACCTGGTTCGTGGCCGATATCCCGCTGCGCAATGAACGCACCGAGCGTGGCACGCGCCGCCTTCCCGGCGTGGTGGGCCTGATCTGGGACAGCTCGGGCAGCGGCGCGGCGCGCGACCACAGCCGCGAATTCGCGCTGATGGACGAGTACTTCCGCCGCATGGGCAATGGCGAAGTGCGCCTCACCCGCCTGCGCCACACCGCCGAGCCGGTGCAGGTGTTTCGCATCAGCGGCGGCAACTGGCAGGCGTTGCGTGACGCACTGGAAAAAACCGCTTATGACGGCGCCACCAACCTGGGTGCCTTTGTGCCAGAAGCCACCGTGCAGGAATACCTGCTGTTCAGCGATGGCCTCGGTAATTTCGGTGACACACCGTTTGCCAAAACCACCGTGCCGTTGTTCGCGATCTCGGCGGCCGCACGTACGGATGCCACCTTTCTGCGCTATGTAGCCGAGCGTTCCGGTGGCGGATTTATCGACCTGACGCTGGGCACGCCGGCCGACGCGCGCCGTCCGCTGTTCGAGGCCGGCACCCGCATCGAACGCGCCGGCGGTGCCGGGCTGTCGCAGGTGGTGCTGTCCTCACGTGCCCCAGTGGATGGCCGCGTGCTTGTGGCCGGCGAACTCACCGAGGCCACTGCTGTGCTGACGCTCGCCACACGTGATCGCACCGGTAAAGCGGGGAATGTCGAGGTGGCGATTTCGCGTGAGCGCAGCACCGGGCGCGGACTGGCCGCCAGCCATTGGGCGCAACTGAAGGTGGCGGAACTGGAAGGTGAATACGAACTCAACCGCGCCGAGATTCGCCGGCTGGGGCAGCGCTTCCGGCTGGTCACCCGCGAAACATCACTGATCGTGCTCGATCGCATCGAGGACTACGCACGCTATGAGATCGCGCCGCCTGCCGAACTGCGTGCAGACTACGAACGGGTGTTGGCGACGACGGTTTCACAGCGCACCAGCCAGCGCAAGGCGCACCTCGACAATATCGTGCGCATGTTCGAGGACAAGGTTCGCTGGTGGCAGCGTGACTTTCCGAAGGACGCACCTCCCAAACGCGAGGTTGCCAAAATGACCGCGGGAGCACTCGCTGCAGCCCCCATGCCGGCCGCCGCTGCGCCGATGCGCGATGAGCGCAGCAACGCGATTCGAGAGCGCGTCGCTTCCGCACCGGCCGCCCCCGCGCCCCTGGCCAAGGCGATGGCAACCCAAACCTCTGCGGCACCACCCGCTGCCTCGATCCGCCTGCAGAAATGGCAGCCGGATGCACCCTACGCGGTGCGCATGAACGCCGCGAGCGGCACGGATGTGTATCGCGTCTACCTCGACGAGAAGCCCGGCTACGCGAGCAGCACCGCATTCTTCCTTGATGCCGCCGACGTGTTCTTCGAGAAAGGCCAGCCGGACCTGGGCATCCGCATACTGACCAACCTGGCCGAGATGGACCTGGAGAACCGTCACATCCTGCGCATCCTCGGCTATCGCCTGATCCAGGCGAAGCAGCCCGCAATGGCCCTGCCCGTGTTCCGCAAGGTGCTCGCACTGAGCCCGGAAGAACCGCAGTCCTACCGCGACCTCGGCCTCAAGCCGCAGCCATTCCTCGCCGAGGTGGCCTGCTCGCGCCTGGTGGTGCATGCCCCCGAACTGTTCGAGAACCGCGAGCTGCTCGATCTGGCCTCGGACGACCCGGCCTACCGCCAGCGCGGCATCGCC
>CAYSKY010000394.1:0-3890 GCA_964431425.1 uncultured Burkholderiales bacterium | reverse complement strand
GGCATGGACCTCACGCCCTACTACGGCTTCGAGGAAGACTGCGCGCACTTTCACCGCGTCAACAAAGCGGCGCTCGACCCGTTCGGCGCGGACTACTACCCGCACTTCAAGAAATGGTGTGACGAGTATTTCTTCCTCAAGCATCGCAAGGAACCACGCGGCATCGGCGGCGTGTTCTTCGATGACTTCCACCAGCCCGGCTTTGAACAGTCCTTCGCCATGAAGCAGGCCGTGGGCAACGCCTTTCTCGACGCCTACGTACCCATCGTCGAGCGCCGCCGCGACACGCCCTACTGAGAAGCCGAGCGCGAATGGCAGCTATATCGTCGCGGCCGCTACGTCGAATTCAACCTCGTCTGGGATCGCGGCACCCACTTCGGCCTGCAGTCCGGGGGGCGCACGGAATCCATCCTGGCCTCCATGCCCCCGCAAGCCACCTGGCGCTACAACTGGTCACCGGAAAAGGGGACGCGGGAGGCGGAGTTGCTGGAGAAGTATTTGGTGGGCAGGGATTGGGTCTGAAGGAATTGACCTGGTCGACGCCGGCTCGCCGCCTGCAGACGGCGATTGGAGCCATGTTTGTCTTGGGGGCAATCGGCGCAAATGCATTTACGTATCTCACGCCGATCTGGCTGGTGGCACTTTTTATGGTTGCGCTTTGCGGGCTCAGTGCGTTTTCACTTGTGTTTAGCATTGCTTGGCTTCGCGATGGAACTGCTACCCGCAAGTTGGCTATCGGATGTGTCGCGTTGTCGCTCATTTCCGGTATCGGAGCACTACTTAGATTTCCATTGGAAATGGATTCGGAGACAATAGTATTGAGCGCAACGATGGGAATGGAGCGGTCCCGATTCGCCGCTAGCGCGCTGCAAAGTGCGACGATGGCGATGGAAGCTGCCGATCCAAGTGCGCGATTAGCGTACGCCGGGGTCGCCTATCGGATGACTGGACAAGTTATCAAGTATCGCGATGGATCAGGTCAGCCTGCGGATTTTTCACCTGACGCGGATTTGCGTCGGTCCGTTGAAGATTCAAAGAGCAGGGAGACTCGCGTGAAGGCTGCGTTGGATGATTTTCTTGCCAAGGGATTTCAACGGCAAGTAGTGAAGTTATTTGCGCTCGTGACGTTTCTTGCCTCCGTTTGCACAGCCACTTTCTTGGTTGGTCTGTCACCCAAAAGCAAGTGAAGAAACACAGCGCGCGCAGCTACAAGTCTTTGTAAGCCAACCTCACCGGCTCCGCCCCGTACGTCTTCTCCAGTCGCCGCACGATGAAGTGCCCGCGCGCCATGTCCTGGAAGTGACCGATGAACAGCGTGTTGATGAGCCCACCCGCTACCGCGCCGATGATGGGCACGGCCTGCGCGGCGGCTTTCTCGGTGACGACGATGCCGAAGCGCCCGCTGATGAGCGATACCAGCCGCACCAAGGCCGGTGCCCCCGTTTTGCTGAGCCCCTTCTCGGCCAGGTACTTGCTCGCTTCCGACACGGCGCCGGACATGGCTGCGCGCGCGGCAAAGTAGCCGGACTCGGACGCGTTGTCTTTCTCGTTCTTGGTGCTGCCAAGGGCGAACACGGTGAGGCACGCAAGCTTGGTATCGATGTAGTGGATGTTTTCGCCTTCGCTCTTGGCGATGTCGGCGATCGACCTCAGCATGATGGTGGTTGAGACCGGTAGCTCGATACTCAGCGCCAGCAGCCCGAAGGCACCGCCCACTGCGCCGCTGGTGGCGGCCGCAATCTTGTGAAGCCGGCTTTGGGCGGGTTTCTTGGTGTTGTCGCCCAGCGATTTGATGGCCACATCCAGCGCCTTCATCATCGCCGCTTCAGATGCCTCATGAATGTTCTTCTGGAACGATTTGGGCAGCATGGCCACGCTTTTTTCGATGGGCGAGCCCAGCGCCGATGACATCTTGGCGGCAAGGCCGGGGTTTTCGAGCAGTTTCTTGGCGCGCTTGAGATCCGCGAGATCAGATTTGCTGATGTCCATGGCGGCAGTTTAGCCTGCGCGGCGCCAGCACGTGCTGTGCCCGCAATTCATGGATTCGCTTGATGCAAATCAAAAATCAGGATTACGGCTCGCATACGATAAAGGCTCGAACTTCCCCCTGCCGAGCCGCCCATGAGCGTGGAACTCTTCAACAACGGCACTCACCAGTGCCTGATGTTTACCGACCTGATTCGCGACGAAGCGCACGATGCCGTGCAGTCCAATCAGTTTGTCATCATCGATCATGGCGACGGCGCGCTGCTGGATCCGGGCGGAAACCTGACCTATTCGAACCTGTGGGTGGCACTGTCGCGTTCGCTCTCGCCGCCGGATCTCAAATACATTCTGGCCTCGCACGCCGATCCGGATATCGTCGCGTCACTCAACAAATGGCTGGTGGGTACCAAAGCCACGCTGGTGATCTCGCGCATCTGGGACCGGTTCGTGCCACATGTCTGCGGCGTGGGCAACACGGTCGGGCGCATCATCGGCGTGCCGGATGAGGGCGGGCTGCTGCGGCTGGGCAAGACGTCGCTGATCCTTATCCCGGCGCATTTTCTGCACGCCGAGGGAAATTTCCAGTTTTACGATCCGGTGTCGAAGATCCTTTTCTCTGGCGACCTGGGCGTTTCGCTGGTAACCGCGAGCGATGCGGCGGAGCATGTCACCGATTTCGATTCACACATCCGTAAGATGAAGGGGTTCCACCAGCGTTACATGACCTCGGGCAAGGCCTGCCGGCTGTGGGCCAACATGGTCCGCGGGCTGGATGTGGAAATGATCGTGCCGCAGCACGGCAAGTTCTTCAAGGGCCGCGATATGGTGAACCGCTTTGTGGACTGGATCGCCGACCTCGAATGCGGCATCGACCTGTTCACGCAGGAGAACTACAGGGTGCCGCCTACCGATTCCTGGCTGGAACTGGCCAAATAAAGCAGGTCATCCTTCGCCGAGGTAGGCTTCGCGGACCTTGGGGTTGGATAGAAGCGACTGCGACTCGCCCTCCAGCGTAATCAAGCCGCCATCCATCACATAGCCGCGCTGACTGATCTGCAGCGCGAGGCGTGCGTTCTGTTCGATGAGAAGGATGGTCATGCCGCTCTTGGCAACGTCGCGAACCACCTCGAAAATCTTTTGCACCATGATCGGTGCCAGCCCCATCGAGGGTTCGTCCAGCAGCAACAATTTGGGTCGCGCCATCAGCGCGCGGCTGATCGCCAGCATCTGCTGCTCACCACCGGACATGGTGCCTGCGGTCTGCTTGGCGCGCTCCTTGAGCCGTGGGAACCAGTTGAACATGCGTTCGATGTCTTCCGCGATGCCGGCCTTGTCGCGGCGCGTGTAGGCGCCCATCTGCAGGTTTTCTTCAATCGTCAACGCCGGGAACACACCGCGTCCTTCGGGCACCAGCACCAGGCCCTGCGAGGCGATGGCGTGCGAGGGCGTGCTGGCCATGTCGCGGCCGTCATATTCGATGCGGCCTTCGGCAGGCCTCAGCAGACCGACGATGGCCTTGAGCGTGGTGGTCTTGCCGGCACCATTGGCGCCGATGAGGGTGACGAGTTCGCCTGCGTCAACTTGAAGTGAAATGCCCTTTACAGCCTTGATTCCGCCATACGAAACATGCACATCCGAAAGCTTTAACAGACTCATGCCGCCACTTCCGCGCCCAGATAGGCTTCAATAACTTTGGGGTCGCGCTGTACTTCGGCTGGAGCGCCTTCGGCGATCTTCTTGCCGTAGTCCAGCACGGCGATGCGGTCACATAAGCCCATCACCAGTTTCACATCGTGCTCGATGAGCAGGATGGTGATGCCCTGTGCGCGAATCGATTCGAGCAGGCTTCGCAACGAGAGTTTTTCGGTGGCGAACTACACCGAGATGATCCAGTTTTATTACCA
>CAYSKY010000393.1:0-3907 GCA_964431425.1 uncultured Burkholderiales bacterium | reverse complement strand
CGCCAGGTCCCCGCCGGATGCGCAGCCGCCAGTGCCACCAGCGCCTTGCTGACGCGCCGCACATCGAACCGGAAACGGAAATGCCGCGCCGAATTTTCCATGCGTGCCAGATGCCGCTCCAGCAGGCTGTATGCGCCCCCCTCCAGCCGAATGGTTTCGAGCAATTCAAAGGGCCGCGATGCGCGCCGCACGAAACGGCTTTTATAAATCACCTCGGCCCACTCACCCGCCACAGTGGAGTCATAGGTGATGCCGCCGCCCACGCCACACCGGGCGCGTCCGTTCTCCAGCCAGACGCTGCGGATACCGACGTTGAAGCACGCCCTTGCCTGTGCGCCGGCGCCGGGCGCCACGTAACCGATGGCACCGCAGTAAATGCCGCGCGGCGCCACCTCCAGATCGCGGATGGCGCGCATGGCCTCCACCTTTGGCGCCCCCGTCACCGAACCGCAGGGAAACAGCGCGCGGAATACGTCCGGCAGGCCGAGGCCCTCGCGCAGCGTGGCGTTGATGGTGGAGGTCATCTGCCACACGCTGGGCAGCGGCTGCAGTGCAAACAGCGAGGTCACCTCCACCGAATGCGGCCCGGCGATGCGCGAGAGATCGTTGCGCAGCAAATCGACAATCATCAGGTTCTCGGCGCGCTCCTTGTCGGAGTGCGTGAGTTCCCAGGCGGCGCGCTCATCTGCTTCGGGTGTATCACCGCGCGGTGCCGTGCCTTTCATCGGCTGGGTGGTGACCTTGCCGTCGTGCAGCGTAAAGAACAGCTCGGGCGACACCGAGAGCAACTGCGCGTCGCCGGTGTCGATGAAGGTGTGATAACCGTCCGGTTGTGTCGCCTGCAGGGCGCGATAAAAGGCGTGGGCGTCGCCGGCAAAGTCGGTGGCAAGGCGCGTGGTGAGATTGACCTGATAGAAACGCCCGTCGCGGATGTCTGCGCGGATTGACTCCACCTTTTCCGTGAAAGCAGTATGGTCCGTATCGCTCTGCCAGGCGCCCAACTGGCAGCCCGGCTGCGGCGCCTGCGGCAGTGCCGCCGACACCGGCGCGGCGAATTCGGCAAACCACGCCAGCGGCGTGCCGTCGGCTGGCTTGGTGACCAGCGCCGCGTCGAAGGCCGGCGCGGCCTCATGCGACACAAAGCCGATGCACCAGTGACCGCGCGCACCGGCTGCCGCCACGGCTTCCAGCACCGGCAACACCTCGTCCAGTGCGCGCGCGCAGTGCACCGCCAGCGGGTTGGTGAACGCATGGCGCAACCGCTCGGCCGGCGTCAGTGTCGCCAGCAGCGGAAAGTCGATTTCGCAGCGGATGGGGTTCATGGCTCGGGCAAGTTTGGCACACAACCGCGCCGGCAATAATTGAGCGGCGTCGGGTATCCGGCCGGCTTCCGGCGCCCGTGACCGACACACCCCAAGACACAAGATTTTTCAAATTGGGGCGACCAACTGTGTTCTGTTTCACATCTTTTGACCTTTTGCCCCCTTAATCTTGTGAACCAGTTAACAAAAACAAGACCGGACCGCCCAAGGAGCGGATACGGCCACCCTAGGGGCGCCTCTGAGCTCAACCACCACTTCCAGGCCTTGGGAACGTATTCCGGACTTCCGGCGCCGGCTGCAGGAAAAGCAGGTGGAAGAGCTATTCCTGTTCGTGCCCTCTGCCGTCGCGTTCTCCTTTGTGGGCGCGATCGCCGCCCTGGTGGCGTTCATCGACACCGGCGAAACCTTCAAGGGCCTGGTGTGGTTTTCGTTTTCGGTGGTGGTGCTGTTCGTGCGCGGCGTCACCGGCTTTGCCTACCGCCAGACCCCCAAGCCCGTTGCCGACCCTGCGTTCTGGACCCGCATGATGCTCATCGGCAACCTGCTGGCGGGCGTCCAGTGGGGCCTGCTCGGCACTGTCTGCTATCCGGCCGCGCACAACTATCGCGAGCTGTTCACGGTGCTGGTGATTACGTCCTTCGTCGCCGGTTCCATCACCGCCTTTTCGGCCGTGAAATGGATGCACCTTGCGATGGCGATCCCGGCTTCGGTGCCACCGGCCATTTACATATTTTTCATACGCGACGGCGCCAACTGGCTGGGCGGCAGCATGGCGATGTTCTTCGTGTTCTGCGTGCTGTACTTCTCGTACAAGCAATACCACATCGTCGCCGCGCGGCTCATCGTGGAGCTGGACAACGAGGAACTGCTGCAGCAGTCGCTGGCGCAGAACAAGACGCTGGTGCATTCGAACACGGAACTGCGGCTCACCACCGTCAACGAACAGGAGGCGCGCCAGGAGGCGAGCTTTCGCGCCCGCCTGCTGGGCACGCACATCGCCCGCACCCTGCTGCCGGTGGTCGAGTGCGATGGGCGCGGCAATATCGTCGCCTGGAATGCCGCGGCGGAAACCATCCTCGGCTATCGCGGCAAGGACGTATTCGGCCAGTCGCTGGCGGACCTGCTGCTGCCTGCGGAAGCCAAGGTGGCGGGCAAGGCCGCGCTGGAGGCGCAGTTGCGCGAAGACCGGGCAGGTACGTTGCCCCTGCTGATGCAGGATCGCGCCGGGCAGCGCATCGGCATGCAGCTCTACATCACGCCGATGGAAGCGGCCAACGGCATCCCTGTGCGGCTGGGTGTGATCATGTCGCCGTCGCAGCCTGTCGAGCATGGGCGCGAGGTGGTGCGCGCGGCGTAGCCGCGACCGTTGCCGCAGAATCTGCAACTGCACCTGTGTCCAGTTCGTCGCAACCTATGCGGACCGTCTGGACCTATGGGGGACAGCGGCGGCAGTTCATCCACCGCCCAACGCGCCAAACCCGACAGCGGGCGGCGTCAGCCGGAGACTAGCTCCACTTCGGCTTTTTCTTGACGAACACCGGTGGCGGCGTGAAAGGCGGGGCGGGCACCGCAACGGCACGGCCATAAGGGATGTCGCGCGGCTTTTCTTCGGCCACGGGTTCTGGGGTCGTGCTGGGAGGTGTTTTCTTCATGGTCTCCCATGATGAGCGCCCGGCGGGGTAAAGGCAAGCCGGGCGCCCCGGAATGAAAAAGGGCCACCCGATCCGGGCAGCCCTGCTTTCCCACCAAAAGCCGGAAACCGTCAGGCTTTCAGCGCCGTTTTCATCTGTTCCAGCGCATTCGGGTCCTCAATCGTTGTCAGGTCCCCAGGATCGCGGCCTTCGCACAGCGCCTGGATGGCACGCCGCAGCAGCTTGCCCGACCGCGTCTTGGGCAGGACGGTCACGAAGTGCACCCGTGCCGGCCGGGCGATGGCACCCAGTTCCTTGTCAACGGTGGCCATGACTTCCTTTTCATGCGCGGCAGCCAGTTCGGGGGTCGCCACCTTGCTGGTGTCTTTGACCACCGCAAAGGCCACCGGTACCTGGCCCTTCAGTTGATCGGCCACACCCACCACCGCCACTTCAGCGATGTTCGGATGGTTCTGCACGGCTTCCTCGATTTCACGGGTGCCCAGACGATGGCCGGCGACGTTGATAACGTCGTCGGTGCGGCCCATGATGAAGTAATACCCGTCTTCATCGCAGGTCGCCCAGTCGAAGGTGGTGTACACCTGTTCGTCGCGGAATTGCGAGAAGTAGGTTTTGACGAAGCGCGCGTCATCGCCCCAGATGGTGCTCATGCAACCCGGCGGCAACGGCGGCACGATGCACAACACCCCCTTCTCGTTCGGGCCCACCGGCTTGCCGGTTTCCTCGTGCTTCAGTTTCATGCGATAGCCGTAGGAGGCAAAGCTGGGCGAACCAAGCTTTCGCGGCGTCACTTCGATGCCAGGCTCGGCAGACAGGATCGGCCAGCCGGTTTCGGTCTGCCAGTAATTGTCGATCACCTTCACGCCCAGACCCTTTTCGATCCAGTCCGAGGTCGGCTGGTCGAGCGGCTCGCCGGCCAGGAACAGGTAGCGC
>CAYSKY010000392.1:2800-3913 GCA_964431425.1 uncultured Burkholderiales bacterium | reverse complement strand
GGCATAGGCATGGATATGAACGACACGCCACCGCCCGTCGAAAAGTCCCCTTCGCGCTACTTCGACCGCCACTTCGGGCTGGAGGCAGCCAAGATCCTGCCGGGCGAGTACTTTGCCACCGACAAGAACATGCTGCTGGTCACCGTGCTCGGCTCCTGTGTGGCGGCCTGCGTACGCGATGTGCGGGCCGGGGTCGGCGGCATGAATCACTTCATGCTGCCGCGCAGCGAGAAGGACCCCACCAGCCCCGTGTCGATGTCAGCGCGCTACGGTACATTTGCCATGGAAATCCTCATCAACCAGCTCATCAAGATGGGCGCGCGTCGCGAGAACATGGAAGCCAAGGTATTCGGTGGCGGTAACGTTTTACGTGGTTTCACCCTGAACAACATTGGCGAATCCAATGCCAGCTTCGTGTTGGAGTACCTGCGCAACGAGGGCATCCGGGTGGCGGCTGAAGACATGCTGGGCGTACATCCCCGCAAGATTTATTATTTCCCCAACAGCGGACGTGTTCTGGTCAAGAAAATCCGCGAATTGCACAATCACACCATCGTCGAACGCGAGAGCGAATACAACCTGCGGCTGCGCGATGCGGTCGTCGGTGGCGACGTGGAAATGTTCAAGTAGGAAGGCCCATGAAAATCAAAGTACTGGTCATCGACGACTCCGCCCTGATCCGCAACATCCTCAAGGAAATCATCAACGAGCAGCCCGACATGATGGTGGTCGGCTCCGCCCCGGATCCGCTGGTGGCGCGCGAAATGATCCGCAGCCTCAATCCTGATGTGCTGACGCTGGATATCGAGATGCCGAACATGAACGGTCTCTCCTTCCTGAAGCGGCTGATGCGCGTGCGGCCGATGCCGGTGGTGATGCTTTCCTCGCACACGCAGGAGGGCTCAGATATCGCCTTTCGTGCCCTGGCCATGGGCGCCGTGGATTTCGTCGGCAAGCCGGTCGCCGGTGAAACCACGGACGAGGACTACACGCAGCTTATCGTCGAAAAAATCCGCGGTGCCTATGCGGCCCGCGACAAGATCGAACCGCTGGATATCAACCGCGCCGTCGATGCCGACGCAGCCCCCGACCGCGGAGGCCGTGTTCCGGGCC
>CAYSKY010000392.1:0-2790 GCA_964431425.1 uncultured Burkholderiales bacterium | reverse complement strand
CCGACGAGGTGCTGCCCATGCTGGGCAATACCACGGTCACCCAGAGCAAGATCATCGTCATCGGCGCCTCGACGGGCGGCGCCGAGGCACTCAAAGATATCCTCACGGCGATGCCGGAGGACTGCCCGCCGATCCTCATTGCACAGCACATGCCGGGCACCTTCACCAAGCTGTTCGCCAAGCGCCTGGACGGACTGTGCAAGATTACGGTCAAGGAGGCGGAGACAGATGAGCCGGCCCTGCCCGGCCACGCCTACGTGGCGCCCGGCGGCTACCACCTGCGGGTGGAGCGGCACGGTACGCGCGGCTACGGCATCAAGCTCGCACAGGATGCGCCGGTCAACCTGCACCGGCCATCAGTGGACGTGTTGTTTGATTCAGCGGCCGACTGCGCCGGTCCTGACGCGGTCGGCGTCATCCTGACAGGCATGGGCAAGGACGGCGCCCAGGGAATGCTGCGGATGCGGCAGAAAGGCGCATTCACCCTTGCGCAGGACGAAGCGAGTTCCATCGTTTTCGGCATGCCCAAGGAGGCCATCGACATCGGTGCGGCGGCTGCGATCGCCTCGCTGGGCCAGATTGCGCGCCGCGTCATGAGCCACCTCGCCGGCGCCGATGGCGATACCGGTGCGGTCGCGGGTGGCAAGATCAGCGTCTAGCCGCGCAAGAACCGCCGTGTGCTCACGGTTGTGTTCAGGGCGCCTTCTGATCCCCAAAAAACTCGCGCATCATGAATGTCTCGAGGCCATCGTTGTCCTCGATTTTGGCGGACAGTTTCACCACCCGGCCCAGCCGGTGTGATTCCCAGTTGAACGTGTCCTTGTGGTATTTGCGGATGAGTTCAATCATTCGCCGGATGATGGCGCGGTCGATGTCCCCCTGCTGGCCGGCATCCACATCGATTACTTCGCGCCAGTGGTTGCTGGCGCCCGGGTTCCAGCCGTTGAACGCAAACTTCGCCCGACGGTGACCTTTCTCCAGGATCTCAAATACGCCGCCGGTGCCGCTGCGCGGACTGTTGAGCGTGCTCAGGTTGCGCATGGCCGCGGCGTTCCCCGAACCATTGCCACCATTGCCGCGCTCGGCGGCACGTGCCTCGGCATTGCCGCGCGCCAGCGCCTCTTCAACGGCGAGCCGCTGCGCACGCCGGGCCTCCAGCACCGAGGCAAAGTCGTCCGGTCGGCGGCACGGGGGCGCGCGGCCGCTCCGTCTCGGGCACCGGTGGCGGCTGCAGCGGCACGCTGGCCGTCTGCGGACCGCGGGCGGGTGCAGTCATCATGCGCGGTGCCGGCCTGGCTGGCGCCGGCTGCCGCGGCTCGACCAACTCTGCAGCCGCCGCCGGTGACTGCAACTGCACCACCATCGGGCCACTCGCCGCCGCTTCCGGTTCCTGCTTGGTGAGTCGCGGCATGAACATGAACAGCAGCGCGTGCAGCACCAGCGAAATGCCGACACCGATCCAAAACTGGCGCGGCGCGGGCCGCTCGGTATTGATGAGCGCGGCAGCAACCGGCAGGAACAGCATCTCAAGGCGCCTTGCGGGATGCCCGTCAGGCGGATGCGGTTGGGTGCGTGGGTACTTCAACGTTGGAATGGTGATACCTGCGGGATGGGGACGGGGTGCATCATGAGAATGGCCTGACATTTTCGCAGCAATTCCCCTATCCCCCTGCACCGGCGTTTTTCGGAAATGTTCGCACTTCGGGCGACACCAGGCCAGGTCAAAACTCCAGCAATGGCGCGGCTTTCCGGGCATTTTTGCCTGTAGAGGCGCGCCAGTGCTAGAGTTTCTCCAAAGCTGAGTTAAGGCAGGAAGGCGCTAGCAATGGGCAAAACCCCTATAATTCCGGTGTTAACAGAACGCGATAGGGTTGCAAGCTGATGTCCGAAAACTACTATTCAATGCTGGGGATTGCACCGCGTGCCACCGAAAGCGAAATTCGCACGGCCCACCAGGCGGCGTTGCAGCGACTCGCCGCCGACACCGCAGCATCCGCAGGCGAGCGCGCCGCCATCAAGCGCGAACTCGATATCGCGGTCAGGACACTGACGTCGCGGTCGACGCGCGAAGCCTACGATGCCAGCCTGGGTGCAGGCAGCGAGGGTGGCGCCACACTGGCGGGCCGACTCGGCTCACCCCTGTTATGGGGCGGTGTGGCACTCATCGTCGCGATCGGCGGCTCCGCCTACTGGCTGCAGCAGCGTGAAGAAAAACGCCTGCGGCTGGAGCGCGAGCATGCGATCGCCGAGCAGGAACAGCAGCGCCGCCAACTTGAGGCCAAACTGGCAGTGGAGCGTGAGCGGCAACGGGTGCTTGACGAGATCCGCTTGCAACGCGAAGCCGAGGAAAATCAGCGACAGGCGGCCAATGAAGTGCGAAAAGCCGAAAATGAAAAGAAGCAGTTTGTGGAGGGCGAACGCCCGAATCCCGGCGAACAGCGCCTCAACGCATTTGTCGATCGCGCCGATTCCTGGCGCCGCCAGGCGGAGGAGCGACAGAACACCCGGGACGAAGAACGCAGCCTGGCGCAGGCACGTGCCGAGGTGGAGCGTCAAAAGCGTTATCTGGAGCAAAAGGAGCGCGAAGATCAATATGCGCGGGCGCGTCGTGAATCAAACGCCCGCTATGGCAACTGATCCGAGTCCGGACCGAGCCACTCCTGCGATATTTCGAAACGTTATTTCGCCAGCAGTCGCAAGTAGCTGACGATCTGCCAGACTTGGTCATCTTTCAATCCTGAGTGTGGCGGCATACCGGTACCCGGTGATCCATAGCGGATGATCCAGAAC
>CAYSKY010000391.1:1362-3947 GCA_964431425.1 uncultured Burkholderiales bacterium | reverse complement strand
GCGCAGCACGGAAGGAACGTGCCGCCTCGGCGTGATTGAAGCCGTAGGTCAGGCGCAGGCCCTGGTCGAAGTAGGCCTGAGCCTTGGGGTTGGCGGTGGTGATGGGCAGCGTGACGCCGCCGAGGTTTCGCGCCAGCGCCGGCATTTCGGTCGCGTTTCCTGCGGGCGCGCCGGTTTTCTGCTGGCCCGGTTTGAAGGGGGCGGTCTCGGCCGCGGCCACCAACCGTTTCAGCAGCGGCGGCACGCCGGTGGTGCCCGGCGCACAGAGCTTGCCGTCCACGAACAGCGGATCGAAAGACTGCGTGCGATCGAACAACCCCGCCAATGTCGGGGCACCGAGGGCGAGCCCGAAGGTGACGATGCCGGCGGTGGCCAGCGAGAGAACAACGCGATTCGGTTTCATGGTGCCTCCATGCACTTCTTGCTTGTTATCGGGATCCGCTCAACCACAGGCGGCCAACGGATTGGGTGCAATTTACAGCAGATCGGAAATTGCGGATCCGGCGGGCGGCGGGGTGGTCCGCACGCAGTCGGCCTCACCCCCTTTTGAGGCAAATCAAAACCAGTATCGCCCCATCAGCAATGATGGGTAACATGCGGGCTTTGCGCTTTCCGGCATCGTACCCGGCCGCCTCACATCGACTCACCAGCATTCATGACCGACTCTCTCATCCGCAGCATCTACCGGCGCTTCATCCGTTCCGCCATCGCACTGGCGACGGTGCTCGCGGTCGGCACGGCGGGCTATCACTACATCGGCGGCGAGCACACCAGCTTCGTCGATGCGCTGTACATGACCTTCATCACCATCGCCACGATCGGCTACGGCGAAATCTTTGACCTGACCGGCAAGCCCGGCGCGCGCATTTTCACAATGCTGATTGCCTTCGCAGGGATCGGCGTCACCACCTACATTTTTTCAACCCTCACCGCCTTCATCGTGCAAGGCGACATGAACAAAGCCTTGCGGAGAAACAGGATGCTCAAGCGAATCGAGAAGCTGTCCGGCCACTACATCGTCTGTGGTGTGGGCCGCGTGGGCAGTAACGTGGCGCACGAACTGGCCAAGACCAACCGGCCCTACGTGATCATCGACACCAACGCGGAGCAGATCGACGCCCACATCGAGCGCTACAGCGAGGCGCCCTACTGGGTGGGCGACAGCAGCGAGGACGACATCCTGCTTCGCGCCGGCGTGGAACGTGCGGCCGGGGTGTTCGCCGTCACCGGTGACGACAGCCGCAATCTGGTCATCACACTCACCGCCAAGCAACTCAACCCGGCCTGCCGCGTGGTGGCGCGCTGCCATGACATCAACTTCTTTTCCAAGATGAGCAAGGTCGGTGCCGACGCCATCGTCTCGCCGGATTTCACCGGCGGCATGCGCATTGTGTCGAGCATGATCCGCCCACATGTGGTGAGCTTCCTGGACGAAATGCTGCGCTCCGAGGGAGACCTGCGCGTGGAGGAAATCTGCGTCGCTTCCGGGCGGGCCGCGACCACCGTCGGCGCAGCCGCACCGGCCCACCGCGACTACGTGGTGCTGGCCGCCAAGGTGAACAAACAGACCATCTTCAATCCTCCCGCGGACCACCCGCTGCTGCCCGGCAATGTGTTGGTGGTGATGGCGAGCCCTGGCGGGCGGAAGGCGCTGGAGGCGGCGCTGGGGTGAGTGCGGCGTAAAATGGCGCCATCCCTGTCGGAGCCGCCATGTCTGCCATCGAAGAAAAAATCGCCCGTGAACTACAGGCCGCCGCCGAAGCGGGCGAGCTGAAGATGGCGCGCGACTTCGGCAAGCCGTTCGAGGATGATGTTTCGTGGATGGAAACGCCGGCTGCCCTGCGCATGCCGTTCAAGGTGCTCAAGGATGCCGGCCTTGCTCCTCCCGAAGTCGGCATGTTCCATGAGCGCAGTGCGTTGAAGGACGCCATCGATTCCTGCACAGACGACGCGCAACGAATCGAGCTGCAAAAGAAGCTGAGCGAACTGGACCAGAAGATTGCGTTGCGCATGGAGTCGCTGCGCACGCACGGCTCGTTCTAACTCCGCACCGCCCGACATGGCCTTTGCAGGCGTCGCGTAAAATCGGCGCACCACCTTTGACGGAATTGACCGTGCGCCCCTTCCTCCGCTCCGCTGGCCTGCTGATATGCGCCACCATGCTGCTCCCCGGCGCAGTCGTCTTTGCGCAAACACCAGCGCCCAAGGAAGACTTCACGCTCTTTAATGAGCCGCTGGTGGTACTCACGCATGCGGAAATCACCGACGGTACCGGCGCCCCGCCACGCGCCGACCAGACCATCGTGATCCGCAACGGCCGCATCGAGGCCATCGGTGCCGCCGCCACCACCGCCATCCCGGCCGGCGCCAAGGTTCGCGACCTCACCGGCCACAGCGTGCTGCCGGGCTTCGTGATGATGCATGAACACATGTTTTATCCGGCGGGCCTCGGCAACTACACCGAGATGCTGCGCTCGTTCCCGCGCCTGTATCTGGCCGGTGGCGCCACCACCGTGCGCACAGCCGGCAGCATGCTGCCCTTTGGTGACATCAACCTGCGCAATGAAATCAGCAAAGGCAATATT
>CAYSKY010000391.1:0-1352 GCA_964431425.1 uncultured Burkholderiales bacterium | reverse complement strand
CCCGGACCGGATATTCACGTCACCGGCCCGTTTGTCGATGGCCCCGGCCTGCTGTTCATGAAAGTGAAAATAACCAAGGACCCGTCTGATGCCCGCGCACTGGTGGACTACTGGTCTCGCGAAGGCGCAACCTCGTACAAGGTGTACATGCACATCCCGCGGGCCACACTGGCGACGGTGTTGGAGGAAGCCCATGCACGCGCCCAGAAAGTGACCGGGCATCTTTGTTCGATCACCTATCGCGAGGCCGCGGACCTGGGCATCGACAACCTGGAGCACGGCTTTTTCGCATCGACTGACTTTGTGAAGGTCAAGCAGCCGGATGCCTGCCCGGCCCAGCCTGATGTGCTGGCATCGCTATCCACGCTGGACCCGGACGGACCGGAGGCGAAGGCACTGATTGATCACCTCGTGGCGAAGAAGATCACGCTCACCTCGACGCTAACCATTTTTGAGACCTTTGCCGCGGGTCGGCCGATGGCGCCTACCGGCGCACTTGAATTGCTCATGCCTGATCTTCGCGAACAGTACCTGACGCGCTGGTCCATCATTGCGCAGCAGGGCAAGAACATCTGGACCGATTTGTTCCGCGTGGGCAAGCGGCTGGAAAAGCGCTTCGTGGAATCGGGCGGCAACCTCGTCGCCGGCACCGATCCGACCGGCTATGGCGGTGTAGTGGCGGGCTTCAGCAACGTGCGGCAACTGGAACTGTTGCTGGAGGCGGGATTCACACTGCCCGAAGCGGTGAGGATTTCAACCTTCAACGGTGCGGCGTTCCTGGGCGTGGCCAACGAGGTCGGCACACTGGAGGCCGGCAAGCGCGCCGACCTCATTGTCTTCAGGGGCAGTGCAAACACCGACGCCAAGGCTTTGAAGGACCTGCAATGGACCATGAAAGCCGGCGTGGCCTACGACCGCGCGAAGATTCTCGCGGCGCGCGAGGAGACTGCGCCCAAAGACGCGGCCGAATCAAGTTGAACTTGGGTCAACCATAGCCGGCGAGCTTGAGGAACCGGTTCCTGATCTCCGGGTCGGTCTCGAAGACGCCCGAAAACTGGGTGGTTACAGTGGTGACATCTTTGTGCCGAACGCCGCGGGTGGTCATGCACTGGTGCTCGGCGTCGATCAGCACCGCGACCCCGGCGGGGGCGAGTGCGGCCTCGATGGCCTGCGCCACCTGGGCGGTCATGGTTTCCTGGGTCTGCAGGCGCTTGGCGAAGATCTCGACCCCGCGGGAGATCTTGGAGATGCCGACGACCCTGCCGGCGGGCATGTAGGCCACGAACGCCTTGCCCAGAAAGGCCGCCATGTGGTGCTCGCAGTGGCTTTCCACGTCGATCTTCTTGAGCATC
>CAYSKY010000390.1:2998-3957 GCA_964431425.1 uncultured Burkholderiales bacterium | reverse complement strand
CCTCGGTCACCGCCTGTGTGCCCCAGCGATGACCATAACGCGTAAACAGCCGGCGCATCGCCCATTGGCAGAACAGCAGCCCGAACAGGATCAGCACACCGAACTGCATCAACATCTTGGGCCCGTGGTTGAGCACGTAGTGGCCCATCTCATGCGCCATCACGGCGCGGATCTCGGCGGGCGTAGTGCGGTTGAGCAGGTTGTCGTTGAGCGAGATGCGGGTGGTGCCGAACATGCCGCTGACGTTGGCGCTGACGCGCTTGGTCTGTTTGGACGCATCGAATACATACACGTTGTCGGCAGGAATGCCGTTGGCACGGGCCAGCGACAGGATGTCCTCGCGGATCGGGCCCTCCGGCAGCGGCTTGTAGGTGTTGAACAACGGGGAAATGAAAACCGGCCCCGCCATGATCAGCAGGACGATGAACACGCCGCCGGCCACGGTGCCCCAGGCCCACCAGGATTGCGGCAGGCGTCGCAGGATGGCGTAGAGCCCCGTGAACGCGATGCCGGAAATGACCATGTCAACCAGCAGGTTGGTACCCGATTCGCCCAGCCATGCCAGAAAGCTGAGGTTGGACAGGCCGTATTGGTGCTCTCGGTAAAAACCTTCATAAAACGCCATGGGGAACGTCAGCAGCGCGACCAGCGGCGTGTAAGCCAGCACATAGAACAGCGTCTGCAGATTCTTGCGATGAGTGCGTCGCTCGGCGAATTCACGCAAGCGCACCGAAATGCGCTGCGACAGCAGCAGCCAGGCCACCGCCAGACCGTACAGCAGGTTCCACAGCAGCAGCCAGTAGCCACCTTCAAAGTACGAGTCCGACTTGGCGCGGGCCTCGCCTTGCAGGCGGTCAAGGTAGGCGCGGGTGGCGGCTTCAGGGTCCAACCTGGCCGGTTTTGCTGCCACGGCCACCGCGGGAGCCGCCGCCGGCGCAGCGGTCGCCTGGACGTTCGTC
>CAYSKY010000390.1:0-2988 GCA_964431425.1 uncultured Burkholderiales bacterium | reverse complement strand
GCATCGGGGCGCATGGCGGCGGCGACGGCGGGATCGTCATCGTCGGGACGGGCACCGGTTCTGTTGCCGTCTGCGCGACCGCTCCGACGGTTACCGCACACAACCACAGTGCGAAAAAGAGGAGAATCGATTTGTTTGTCATGTCGGGAGCCTCGAATTTGAGTTGACTAGGGGCCGGATCATCCACCCGCGGCCAGGCAGGGGCAGGCGATTCTAGCCCGCCGCCGCATCTCCCCGCCGGTTTTTCTCTTTCCGGTTGCCGCACGCCAGCCGGCCGGATTCTGACTGGCGCCCGCCACCCGCGATTCAACCCCGCCTTTTCGCATTTCATCCCTTGCGGCTGGAACCGGCTCCTGTTCGCCGCTAGCCTGTCGAAATAGCCAATGGGCGTCCATCACCCCACGCCCCGGCACACCACCGAACAAAATCAACCCGGAAAACAGCCATGTCGTCTCGCCACCAACGCTTACTCACCCCCATCCTGATCGTCACGCTCGCGGCGCTGGCCGCCTGCGGCAAGGATGGTGCCAAATCAGACAAAGGGGACAAAGCCGCCCCGCCGGCCCTGCTGCTGGCCGCCGAGGACGTGCTCACCGTGCGTTCGGACACCCTGGCCTCGGGTCCTTCCATCACCGGCTCAGTGCAACCGGAACGCAATGCCGATTTGCGCGCCGAAGTTTCGACCGTGGTGATGCGACTGGCCAAGGACAATGGCGACGTGGTGAAGCGCGGCGACCTGCTGGTGCGTCTGGATGACACGGCCATACGCGACAGCCTGGCATCGGCCGAAGCCGCCCAGCGTGCCGCCTCGCAGGCCTTCGAGCAGGCCGAACGCCAGTTCCAGCGTATGACCACCCTGCGCGGTTCGGGCATGGCCTCGGCCCAGCAACTGGAAGATTCCGAAATACGCCGCAACAATGCCCAAAGCGACCTCGAGGCATCCAAATCCCGTGCCGTGACCGCGCGCCAGCAACTGGCCCGCACCGAAATCCGCGCGCCCTTCGATGGCGTGGTCAGCGACCGCAAGGTCTCGGCCGGCGACACCGTGCAGATCGGCAAGGAACTGGTGAAGGTGATCGACCCCACCAGCATGCGCTTCGAAGGGCTGGTATCGGCCGACCAGATCGGCAACGTCAAGGCTGGGCAGAACGTCTCGTTTCGCATCAACGGTTACGGCGAACAGGAATTTGCCGGCAAGGTGCGCCGCGTGAACCCCTCGGCCAACCCGACCACGCGGCAGGTGGAAGTGCTGGTTGATTTCACCGGAAAGAACCAGCCCAAGCTGGCCGGCTTGTATGCCGAAGGTCGCGTCGAAACCGAATCCGCGTCGGCCCTGACCATTCCGGCCACGGCCCTTATCAAGGACGGCGACAAGGCCAGCGCCTGGCGCGTCAAGGACAACACGGTACAAAAAATCGCCGTGGAAGTCGCCCAGCGCGATCCGCGCAGCGGCAACTATGTCTTGAAGAGCGGCCTTGCGAGCGGCGACCAGTTGCTGCGCCAGCCCCCGAGCACGCTCAAGGACGGCCAGAAAGTGGAGATGGCCGCCACTGCCCCGTCTGCGCCCACCAAGGCAGCCGTCAACACCACCGGGAACTAGGCCATGCTGCTCTCCGACTTCAGTATCAAGCGGCCGGTCACCACGGTCGTCATCGTCATCATGCTCATGTGCCTGGGGCTGCTGGCGCTCAAGAAACTGCGTGTGAACCAGATCCCCGACGTGGAAGCACCGGTGATGGTAGTCAACATCCCCTACCCAGGTGCCTCACCCGACACGGTGGAGCGCGAAATCATCAACCGCATCGAGAAGCCGCTGCAGAGCATCCCGATGGTGGACCACGCCTATGCCACGGCCGACGAGTCGAATGCGCGGGTGGTGCTGGTGTTCCACTTCAAGAAGAACATGACCGAGGCGCCGGATGAGATCCGTAATGTCATCGCCTCGGTGCGGCACAAACTGCCGGTGGAAATGCGCGAGCCGATCCTGCAGCGCATCGACCCGTCCGCCCAGCCGATCATGCAACTGGCGCTGTCATCCACCACCCAGTCCCACGCCGAAATCTCGCGCTTTGCCGAAGACATTCTTGCCGACAAGTTCCGCGCCGTCGAAGGTGTGGCCTCGGTGACCGTCAATGGGTCGCTGCGACGCGAACTGTCGGTGCTGCTGCGTGCGGAAAAGATGCGCGAATTCAATGTCTCGGCCGGTGAAGTGGTGGCCGCGCTGCGGGCACAGAACACCAACGCACCGGTGGGCCGCATCAAGGGCGCGCTGGATGAGCAGAGCATCCGCCTGGTCGGTCGCATTGAGTCCCCCGCCGAATTCGAGCAGATTGTCCTGAAGCGGCGCGGCAATGAAATTGTGCGCCTGGGCCAGGTGGCCACGGTGGCCGATGCCTTCGGCGAACTGTCCAGCTTCAGTCTGCGCAACGGCTCACCCAACGTCGGCATTTCCGTCACCCGCTCGCGCGACGCCAGCACGGTGGCCGTAGCCAAGGAGATCCGCAAGGTCACCGAGGAAGTCAATAAAACGTTGGCCAAGGGTTCAAAGCTCGAAATCACCCAGGACGGCGGCGAGGATGCCTCAGCGAGCCTGAAGAACGTCATCGAGGCACTGATCTTCGGCGCGCTGCTCACCATCTTCGTGGTGTACGCCTTCCTCAATTCCTGGCGCTCCACCACCATCACCGCGCTGGCCCTGCCGACCTCGGTGGTGGCCGCCTTCATCGCCGTGTGGGCCTGCGGTTTCACACTCAATTTCATGACGTTGCTGGGCTTGTCGCTGGCCATCGGTGTATTGATCGACGATGCCATCGTGGTGCGCGAGAACATCGTGCGTCACATGGAAATGGGTGCCGACCGCATGACCGCGGCCCGCGAAGGCACGCGCGAAATCGGCATGGCGGTGATGGCGACGACGTTTTCCATCATCGCGGTATTCATCCCGGTGGCGTTCATGGGCGGCGGTGCCGGCGAGTGGTTCCGTCCATT
>CAYSKY010000389.1:0-3958 GCA_964431425.1 uncultured Burkholderiales bacterium | reverse complement strand
GCGTCGCAAGCAGCGCCCGATGGCTCGACGTTCTTCATCGGCGCCATCCACCACACCATCGCCGAGTCGCTTTACACCAAGAAGACCTACAAGCTGGAACAGGCCTTCGAGCCGATCACCGTGCTGGCGTACGTGCCCAACGTGCTGGTGATCAATCCCAAGCACAAGTTCAAGAATGTCGAAGAACTGGTCAAGTACGCCAAGGCCAATCCGGGCAAGCTCAACTTCGGCTCGGCTGGCAGCGGCGCGTCGCATCACCTCGCCGGCGAATTGTTCAAGCGCCTGGCCGGCGTCGACATGGTTCATGTTCCCTACAAGGGCATCGGTCCGATGATGACGGACCTGTTGGGCGGCGTGGTGGATCTTTCGTTCGATGGACTGGCTTCCTCCAGTGCACAGATCAAGGCCGGCAAGCTGATCCCGCTGGCGGTGACGTCACCGCAGCGCTCGCCGCTGCTGCCGGATGTGCCGACCATGGTTGAACTGGGTTACAAAGACTTCACCATGACCACCTGGTACGCGCTGTGGGGCATCAAGGGCACACCGCAGCCAATCCTCGACAAGATGCACGCAGAAACACTCAAGGTTCTGGCTGACCCGGAAGTGAAGAAAATCTGGGAGCAGTCCGGCGCCATCGCCGGCGGACAGTCGCCCAAGGAATTTGCCACGTTCATCTCCGCCGAGATCGCCAAGTGGAGCAAGGTGGTCAAGGACTCCAACATCAAGATCGACAACTGATCCTGCACCAATCACCGTAAAAAGGGCCCGCTTGCGGGCCCTTTTTTGTTGGCGGCGATACCAGCACACGGGCCGCAAACCCCGGCATTGACGCGGCTTTCCGGACACTTTTGCCCCGGAAGCCGCGCCGGTGCTGGACTTTCTAGTTCTGTTTGAACAGGTGAAAGTACTGTCGGGAGACACCCAGCTTTTCCTTGTGGCCCTTTAGATGCACCACCAGTTTTTCCGGCCCTTCGCGTACCGCTTTGTCGATGGCATGCGCGTTGACGATGGTGCCACGGTGTATCTGCCAGAACTCATCCTCGTCCAGTCCCTCAATCAGTTCTTTCAGCGGCGTACGCACCAGCGCTTCCGATTCCTGCAACACGATACGGGTGTACTTGGTGTCCGACTGGAAGAACAGTACCTCATTGACGTTGATGAGGCGGGTCTGGCTTCCCAGCGAAGCACGGATCCACTTCAGCTTGGGCTCTGAGGAACGGCCGCCCTGATTCAACAATTGCCCGATCAACGTTGTCAGGTCGGCGGGCGCTGAACCCACGCGCTTTTTCAGCCTTGCCACGGTTTCGGCAAGCCGGTCACTCTCAACGGGTTTCAGCAGGTAGTCGGCCGCACCACTCTCAAACGCTTTCACGGCGTACTCGTCATAGGCGGTGATGAACACCAGGTGCGCGGCGTCACCGATTTCAGCCGCCACTTCCAGTCCGGTCTTGCCGGGCATGCGGATGTCCAGGAATGCGATCTGCGGCTTTTGGTCGCGCCACATGTCCAGCGCCTCGTTGCCATTGCGCGCCACACAGGTCACCTGCAGTTCCGGCCAGACCTGCCGGAGTTGGTCCAGCAGGCGGTCGCGCATCAGGGGTTCATCCTCGGCGATCAGAGCGGTTGTCATTTGTCAGCTTCCTTCAATGGGGTCGTCACGTGTCAGCTTCCTTTCTTGTCGGCCGGGGCCACCGGCATCGGCAGGTCGATGGTGGCGATAAAACCATGCGGGGCATTGGGGGCGACCAACAGCCGGGCACGATCCGAGTACAGCACGCGCAGCCGCTGGCGGATGTTGTCGAGCCCGACGCCGCCGCCCGAATTCAGCGTATTCGGGCCCAGCCCTGTGTCGATCACACTGATCTTGACCCTCCCCTCGCCGCACTGCGCAGATACGTCCAGGTGCCCTCCATCCGGGCGCGGTTCCAGGCCGTGCTTGATGGCATTTTCGACCAGCGAAATCAGCATCGCAGGGGGAACGGGGATGTCGCTCATGTGCGCGGGAAGGTGGACGGCATACGTCAGCCGCTCGCCCATGCGCGTTCGCATGATGCCCAGATAAGCTTCGATGGACTTGAATTCACGGCCGAGCGTCGAGCCGTCCTCACGCAGGCTCGCCAGACCGCCGCGCAAGAATGTGATGAGTTGCGCGGTCATTTGTGCCGCTTCCGGCGCCCTGCCCTCGGCCAACTGCTGCACCGATGCCAGCGTATTGAACAGGAAATGGGGTTCCACCTGGGCCTGCATGAGTTTCAGCCTTGCATCCGCGAGCTGCCGCCCCATGCGCTCCTGTTGTGCCTGGCGTTGCAGCGACTCGTTGGAACGCTGCAATTGCATGCGACGGTACTGGACGATGCTGACCAGTAACACGGCATACACCATGCCCGCCACCAGTCCGCCGATCAGCAGCTGCGGCGCAATCCGCACCAGGTCGTCCACCAGCGTATGAATGTCACCGGAATTGGCCAGCCGCCCGACCGTACCGCCGAAGAACACACCGGCCACAATCAGCACCACTGTGATCGACACGCTCTTCAGGCCGATCTTGAAACGCGAGGGCCCGAACCAGGCGCCGGCCAGCGCAAACGAGAACCCGACCAGCATGAGGCCCGACACCACGGTGGCGCCGGTCCAGCTGACCCTGGAGATCGCCAGTTTGCAGATCACCGCCATTGCGGCCCAGACGCCCACGAATGCCGCCGTGGTCAGCCATGCATGCCGCTTGAGGGCGGCGTCAAATGCCAGCAGGTCGACGCGCTCCGAGGGCGTCAGCCTGGCGAGGCTCTGCGCTTCCTTGCGGGCATACCAGGACTGGATCGACTGCTTGAGCGCCATAGGGGTGTCGGGTGATGAAACAGTGCGCAGCCTACCCAACTCCACCGGCAGCGACAATCCCGGCGCGATGAAATACGAAAGCGGGCGACGAACGCCCGCCGTGCCGCCAAGTGGTTAGACTATGCGGCGTGCCAAACCGAGACGAGGAGAACAACCATGGCGGATATCACCCTGAAGCGGGCCCACCAGCTGGGACTCAAGGGCGCCCGCGCGGCAGCCGACAAAATGGCGGAAAAGCTTAGCGAG
The DNA here is from genome assembly GCA_964431425.1 of uncultured Burkholderiales bacterium. Taxonomy (GTDB): domain Bacteria; phylum Pseudomonadota; class Gammaproteobacteria; order Burkholderiales; family Usitatibacteraceae; genus UKL13-2. The sequence continues at coordinate 877 of CAYSKY010000389.1, read as the reverse complement.
AAATTTGATCTTGCCGGCGACTGGAAGGGCAACACGCTGCACTTTCAACGTCCGGGTGTGACCGGCACGCTGTCAATCAGCGAAACCCAGATGAACCTTGAGGTATCGCTGGGGTTCATGCTGAAAATGATGCGCGGCCCGATTGAACAGGCGGTGCATGAGCAGCTGGACAAGGTGCTCGCCGCCCCGAAGGCAGCCAAGCCAACTGCCGCAGCCACCGGAAAAGCGCCCGCCAGCCGCAAGAAGTAGTTGTCAGGCGGGTCGCGCCGAGCGGCCCGCTACCAGCCGCTGCCAGAACAATTGCAGGTCGCGCACCGCATGATCATTCTGGCGGGTGAAGGCGTCCCGCTCGCGCTGGGTTTTCACCCGGTGCAATACGGCTTCCTGGTCGCGCCCCAAGTGGCCCAGAGTTTCCGCCATCGCTTCGCAAATGACCGGCACCCGGTTGGACGGCCGGTTGGCATCGGCCAGTTCGTAGGCTGCCTCAAGCGCCTGGAAGGCTTCCTCGTAGCGGCCGGCGTTGCGGTACAGCCGGCTCATCTCGATTTGCGTGTCGATGATGCGCGGATTGTGGCGAATCCGTGTGGCGCGGCGCAGGGTTTCAAGAAATGCCTCCAGTGCGGCCGCCGGTTCATCCAGATGGGCACGCAACTGACCGAGGCAAAAAAAGGCGCGCGCCTCCGCGTCGATATTGGCCTCGGCACCGGAAATTTTCAGGACGCGGTCGATGCGCGCCAGCGCGTCATCGGCATCGATGGCTCGCCGCGACGCGTCTCCGGCCGCTAGGTCGGCCTTGACGCGTTGCACCGCCAGATAGGCGCGGTTGCCGAGAAACAGGTAGTGCGGGACAAAAACGGCGGCACGATTGTCGCCGGAC
>CAYSKY010000388.1:0-3972 GCA_964431425.1 uncultured Burkholderiales bacterium | reverse complement strand
GGCCCGAAGCCCATCCCAAAGTACCGCAACACTGGATTTTAGCACGGTAACCGCCGGAAGTGCACCCCCGGCAATGGGTGCGCGGGATTGCCGCCTACCTTACCTGCACGGTTAGGTTTCGTGAATTGGCGGCGGTTCGAGCCGGCCTCGCGAAAGACGGGGGCCGGAACATGTTGTTGCGAGAATGCAACATCGCTACAAACGGTCACCCAGCGTTGCTTACGGATAGTTACACTCGCTTTCTTTTTGTACCGACGTGGGGCGGATTTTTTCCGCCTTGTAATCGCAGCGCAACGTACTGCACCCGTTAACGAGCAGTCAAGATTGGAAAGGGTAAAAATGAAGCAGCATAGACTCAAGTTCCTGGCACACGCTGTACTGCTGGCGATCGCGCCTGCAGCCATGGCGCAGACCGCAGCCACGCCTGCCAGCACCCAAAAAGTGGAAAAGATCGAAATCACCGGTTCCAATATCAAGCGCATTGATAGCGAGACTTCGTCGAATATCCAAATCATTTCCCGCGAAGAAATCCAGAAAAGCGGCGTGAACACCGTGGCGGAACTGCTGCGCGAAGTTCCGTCGATCGGCGGCGGTGCCTTGCAGGACTATGACGGCGGCAGCGGCTTCTCGCGCTCCACGTCATCCGCTTCGCTTCGCAACCTCGGCTCAATCGGCACACTGGTGCTGCTCAACGGCCGCAGAATCGCCCCGGCGGCGAACGCTGACCCCAATACCGGTCAGGGACAGTCCTACAACCTGAACACCATCCCGCTGACGGCGCTGGAACGCATCGAAATCCTCAAGGACGGCGCATCGGCCATTTATGGTTCCGACGCTATCGCAGGTGTGATCAACTTCATTCTGCGCAAGGATTACAAGGGCGCTGAAGTCGGTGTCACCTACGCCACCGCCAACACCCACAATTTCACGAACTACACGGTGACCGGCACGGCCGGCTTCGGCGATCTTGCCAAAGACCGTTACAACGTGTTGATGAGTGGCGAGTATTTCAAGCGCGATGAAGTGACGTTCGATGAAGGCAACGGCATTCAAAACGACGCCTATACCCGCCTTGCCTCCCGCAATATTCAGTCATCGTCGTTCACACAGATTCCGAACTACTTTCGCGAGCGCACGCTTGGCAACGGCGTATTCAACGTCGCCCAGCCGACCGACCCGCGTTGCCCGGCTAGCCAGGTAATCAGCGCGTCTGCCGGTTGCCGGATCAACCCGTTCCAGTTCATCCGGCTGCAATCAGAAGGTGAGCGTGCCGGTTTCCTGGTGAAAGGCACCCGCGAATTCTCGGGCAACCTGCAGGGTACCGCCGAGGTCAGCTTTACCCGCGCCGAAAGCAATTTTGTCGACAGCGCGCCGACCCTGGACGGCACCACGCCGGCAGGTAGCGTCTGGTTCAACCGCGCCGGCCAGCGCTTTGCCTACAAGCTGGTGCTGCCAGTTGGCCATCCCGACAATCCGTTCACCGTACCGGTCGGCGTTCGCTACCGGTTCGTGGATTTTGGGCCGACCAAGACCAAGGTGACCAACGACGCGACTCGTGTTTTGTTCGGACTCAGCGGCGTGGTGGGTGCCTGGGACTGGGAGTCGGGCCTGCTGTATAGCGAAACCGAGCGCAAGGAAGTTGCCAACGGCCGCCTGTATTTCCCGGCGCTGGTGGATGCGGTCAATCGTGGCACGTACCGGTTTGGCGGCGCCAACAGCTCAGACATCATCGGCAGGCTGAACCCGTATCGTACCGGTACCGGCAGCACTGACATCACCAGCCTGGACCTGAAAGGTTCGCGCGAGTTGTTCCAGTTGTCGGGTGGGCCGGCAGCGATTGCTGTTGGCGCGGAAATTCGCCGGGAGTCGTTCGACATCACCTCGGACCCGGAACAGGTTGCCGGCAATTACGTCGGTATTGCATCCACGACCGTGGCGGCCTCGCGCAACGTGAGTTCGGTTTTTGCCGAGCTTTCGGCCCCGATCATCAAGAGCGTGGAAACCCAGTTTGCCGTACGTTTCGACCACTACAGCGACTACGGCAACTCGACCACGCCGAAGGTGGGCATCAAATGGAATGCCAACAGCTTCCTGGCGTTGCGCGGCAATTATGCCGAGGCGTTCCGCGCGCCTTCGCTGACCCAGACCTCCAACTCCCGCGTGCAGTCGTTCTCGACCATCACCGATCCGGTGCGTTGCCCGAACGGCACCACGCCGGCGAACGGTGGAGATGCTACCGACTGTACCGGCCGCACGGTTGCGAGTATTTTCCTGCCGTCCGTCGGGCTGGAACCGGAGCGCTCGAAGAGCTACACACTCGGCGCCATCTTCTCGCCGCTCAGCAACGTTTCTGTGACTGCCGACTACTGGGAGATCCGCCGCCGCGACCAGATCGACCGTTTCAGCGCCCAGCAGGTTATTCAGAACGAATTCACGCCGAATTACATCGGTGGCTCGCTTATTCGTAGCGCGGTTCCGGCTTCTTTCCTGATTGACGCCAGTGGCAACCCGATCCCGGGTACCGGTCCGATCGAAACCACGACGCGCCGCTTCCTGAACCTCGGCGAAACGCGCGTCAGCGGTTACGACCTCAACCTGGCTTCCCGCTTCCAGGTCGCCGGTGGTGCATTGCGCGTGAATGCGAACGCGACATGGATCCGCAAGTACCTGTACCAGCTGGAGAAGGGCGGCGAGTTTGTTGATGGCGCCGGCAACTTCTATCTGTTCGAAACGCCGAAGTTGCGGGGCAATGCCACCGTCGGCTTCACCAAGGCCGGACAGTTCGACGTATTCGCGCGCTACAACTATCAAGGTGGCTGGGACTATGGCGACCCGACCGTGGCGAACGGTTGCTACCTGGGACCGACATCGCTGACGCTTGCATTCCTGGGGCGTTGCCAGGTTCGCGCCTGGACCACCGTTGACATCGGTGCCGATTACCGCGAAATCAAGAACACGCGGATTTCGCTGGTGGTTCGCAACATCGAGAACAAGCGTGCCCCGTACGATCCGAACCAGACTACGCTCGGCTTCAATCCGACGTATCACAATCCGCTGGGTTCGAATTTCTCGCTGAACGTCACGTACTCGTTCAATTAAGCGAAACAGACGTACTCGCAGGACTGAAAAGGGGGCTTCGGCCCCCTTTTCATTTGTGTGGCACCGCTTCGGCGCAAGCCCCAAAAAATCTTACAAATCATAGGGTTGTTTTGTGTTGCGAAAATGCGACACTTTCGGAAAGTTGTGGAAACAGGCCACGGCAGACGCTAGAATCTGCCAGTTTGTATCAGTGTGTAATGAAACACGGCGGTTTGGCCTTATCCGGTCACGTTCGCCACGGGACATTTACATTTCGCAACTATAACGAGGCCTAAATGACTCACTCCAAAATGAAGTTGTTGCCGCAAGCGCTGCTGGCGGCCCTGGTGATTTCTCCGCTGGCGTTTGCCCAGCAAGCCGCCCAAAAGGTGGAAAAGATTGAAGTTACCGGTTCGAACATCAAGCGCATTGAAACGGAAACTTCCGCGCCGATTCAGGTAATCACTGCCGAAGAAATCCGCCAATCCGGCAAGCAAACCGTTACCGAGGTTCTGCGCGAATTGCCGATGAACGCGGCGGGCGGCCTCACCGAGTTGTCGGGTTCGGGAAGCTTTTCGGCTGGCGCTGCTACGGCATCGCTGCGTGGCCTCGGTTCTGCCGCAACTCTCGTGTTGCTTAACGGCAAGCGCATCGCCCCCTACGGCCTTGCTGACCCGAATTTCGGTCAAGGCGCTGCCATCAATTTGAACTCCATCCCGCTCGATGTGATCGAGCGTATCGAAATCCTGAAGGATGGCGCATCCGCAATTTATGGCTCGGAAGCCATCGCTGGCGTCATCAACATCATCCTCAAGAAGGACTACAAAGGCGGCCAGGTGAGCGTACAAGGCTCGAGCAATCGCTCCGGCCTGTACAACACCGGTACCGCCACCG
>CAYSKY010000387.1:1349-3983 GCA_964431425.1 uncultured Burkholderiales bacterium | reverse complement strand
CGGTGAAACAGCAGGTCCGCCGCCTGTCGGTTTTGCGCAATTTTCTCGGGAGGGGTGTTTTCGAGCCATTCCGCGAAACCGGCGTATTGGGTTCGAACGCTGCCATCAGCGGCGTACATTTCGTTGTATGAGGGCTTGAGCGCCATAGGTCCGGTTCGTTGTTATTCGCATTGGCATCAAAAGCAATCGCCATGCCGGACTGATGTTACCCGCTTTCACTCTGTGGCGGCATGCGCACCACCTTGGCTGGCTTAAAATAGAGCGGATATGACCAAGACAGCATCCAGGCCGCTTCCGGCCGGTGAACTGATGACGGGGCGATTGTCCGGGCGCGAATTGCCCGGGAGGGCGCTGGCGTTCGTAGAGGCGGCCGCAAAGGCGGCACCGCAGCACGAAACCTTGCAGCACGCGTACGACGTTGCCTCAGTACTCGTGTCGATCGATGCCGATGATGAAACCATTGCCGCCGGGCTGATTGCGACCACCATCCCGAAGGGCGATTTGGATTCGGAAATTGTGAGTGATGCATTCGGGGCCGAGGTCACCTCACTGGTACAGGGCGTGCTGAGGGCGGGCAGAATCGAGAGCCTGCAACCCGGAAGAGACCAGGGGCCCGGGCTGGAAACCCTGCGCAAAATGCTCCTCGCACTGGCCGATGACGTTCGCGTCGTATTGATCAAACTGGCCGAGCGCATCGTTTACATGCGCAGCATCACCAAAGCCGGTGACGAGGTACGGCACCCGGCCGCCGTTCAGACCCGCGACTTGTTTGCGCCGCTGGCCAACCGGCTGGGCGTCTTTGCCATCAAGTGGGAGCTCGAAGACATGAGCTTTCGCTTTCTGGAGCCTGAACTGTATAAGCGGATTGCAGGCTATCTGGACGGTAAGCGCGCCGAACGCGAAGGCTACATGGACCGGGTGGTGGAAGAATTGCGCCGCGAAGTTCGTGATCTGGGAATCGAGGCGGAGATTGCGGGCAGGCCGAAACACCTCTGGTCCATCCACCGCAAAATGCAATCCAAGAACCTGCCATTCGAGCGCCTGTACGACGTCCGGGCTGCGCGGGTTCTGGTCAACTGCGTCGCGGATTGCTATGCCGTCCTGGGACTCGTGCATGACCGTTGGGAGCCCATTCCCGGGGAATTTGACGACTACATATCCCAGCCGAAAGCCAACAACTACCAGAGCCTGCACACCGCCGTCATCGGGCCGGAAGGCAAAACACTGGAGGTGCAGATACGCACCCACGAGATGCACCTTGCTTCCGAGCACGGTGTGGCCGCGCACTGGCGCTACAAGGAAGGTGGTGTTCACAAAACCACGGCTGACAAAAAATTCGAGGCAAAGATTGCCTGGTTGCGCCAGGTGCTGGAGTGGAATCGGGAAATGGCCGACCAGGGCGGATTCTCTGAGCAGGTCAAGCAGGTGCTGTTCAACGATACCGTGTATGTTTTCACTCCGCAGGGCAAGGTGATCGACCTGTCGGCGGGTGCGACCCCGGTGGATTTTGCCTACCATGTCCACACAGATCTCGGGCATCGCTGCCGCGGCGCCAAGGTGGATGGGCAGATCGTTCCCCTGAACACCAAACTGCAGAATGCCCAGCGCGTGGAAATCCTGGCGGCCAAGCAGGGTGGACCGTCCCGCGACTGGCTCAATCCGCAGCTCGGTTTTCTGTCCAGCCCGAGGGCCCAAGCCAAGGTCCGCAATTGGTTTCGGCAGGAATATTTCGAGGTTGACGTTGCCCACGGCAGGCAGACGATGGAAAAGGAACTGGCACGGGCAGGTTCGACCGCGCTGGCGATGGAGAAGGTGGCTGTCCACTTGGGGCAGAAGGCTCTTGAGGAGTGCCTGGCGGCAATCGGGCGCGGCGAGATCACCGCCCACCAGATCGAAGTCGCAATCCGTGAACTTACCGCCCCGAAGATCGATCCGCCTGAAGCCAAGGAAATGGTGCTTGCGGAATCCAGGCATTCAAAGCATGCCGGCGGCGGGGTGATGGTCCTTGGCCTGAACAACATTGCGACCATGGTTGCGAAATGCTGCAAACCCCTGCCGAGCGACCCCATCATCGGATTCATCACCAAAGGCCGCGGGGTCACCGTTCACCGCACCGACTGCATCAACATCACCTCACTGCGCCCCGAACAGCGGGACCGCCTGATGCAGGCGGAGTGGGGCAATACCGGCGACCAGCCGTTTGCAGCCGACATCGAGGTGATGGCCGCCGATCGTCAGGGCCTGTTGCGGGACATCTCGGAAGCCATGTCACACGAGCGGATCAATGTCACTGCTGTGAACACACTATCCCGCGGTAACGTTGCGTCGATGCGCTTCACAGTCGAAATATCGCGTGCAGACCAGCTGCAGCGCGTGTTGCGCGCAGTGGCGGAAGTCAGCGGCGTCGAATCGGTCAGGCGGCGCTAGGTGAATCGTATTTTCCACCAACCTTGCCTGGCACCGACGGCCAGTGCCGCCGCAAGGTATAAGGCCGGCCCTTCAAGCACCTTGGAGTCAGGTAAATGACTGAGCTGGCAAGCGAAAACAAAGGACCATTGGCCGGCGTTCGGGTCATCGATCTGACATCGGTGGTGATGGGACCGTTCGCCACCCAGATACTGGGCGACATGGGTG
>CAYSKY010000387.1:0-1339 GCA_964431425.1 uncultured Burkholderiales bacterium | reverse complement strand
CATCAAGATTGAGCCCCCGTCTGGCGACAACATGCGCTGGGTGGGGCCTATGCGAAACGCGGGGATGGGGCATATCCACATGCACCTAAACCGCAACAAGCGTTCCCTGGTACTAGACCTGAAACAGCCGGCGGGGCTGGAGGCCGTACAGCGGTTGATATCGACCAGCGACGTTCTGGTGTTTAACGTCCGGCCCCAAGCCATGGCGCGTTTGGGGCTCGGCTATGAGGCAGTCAGGGCCATCAACCCGAAAATTATTTATGTCGGGGCTTACGGTTTTTCGGAGAAAGGTACTTACGCCGGAAAGCCTGCTTACGACGACCTGATTCAGGGCGCCGCCGGCATTCCTTCGCTGACCATGGAGCAGGGGGGCGATGTGCCGCGCTACGCGCCTGTTACATTGGGTGACCGCAGCGTTGGATTGCAGACGGCCATTGCGATTACCGGTGCCCTTTATCATGCGGCGCGAACCGGAGAAGGCCAGTCGGTTGAAGTAACCATGTTTGAAAGCCTCGCCCAATTTGTACTCGGCGATCATATGGGCGGCAGCACCTTCGACCCACCCATCGGTCCACCTGGTTATGCCCGCCTGATCGCGCCGCATCGGCGGCCATATGCGACAAGGGATGGCTACTTGTGTGTGCTTATTTACAATGACAAACACTGGCGTAATTTTTTTGATGCCGTGGAGCGGCCTGAAATGGCGCGCGATCCACGCTTTTGCGACCATACCTCCCGCGCGGCAAATATCGCCACCGTGTATGAATTTGTCTCGGACATCATGGCGACTCGCTCCACGGCCGAGTGGCGCGAGTTGCTGGAGAAGGCGGACATCCCGAACGCGCCGATGCACAGCATGGAATCACTGATTGATGATCCGCACTTGAACGCGGCTGGTTTCTTTCCGATGTACAGCCACCCCAGCGAAGGCGTTATTCGCGCAACCGCGCCGGTAGGGGATTGGAGTGCCACGCCGCTATCGATCCGCCGGCTTGCGCCAAGGCTTGGCGAGCACAGTACCGAAATTTTGAAGGAAGCTGGGTTTAACACCGACCAGATCGATACCATGCTGGCCAACGGGGTGACGTTGGCGGGATAAATGTGCGGGCATTGAACGCATGGGGACTGGACGGGGCGGAACGCCTGTCATGCAAGCCGCCTTTCGATCTCCAGCCTGATTTTTGAATTGAAAACTCGTTTTGAAAAGGAACCGACATGACTGAAAACGCCACATCTGGTGCAGGCAATGTGCGCCGCACCCACCCTTTGCTCATCGTAGCGGCGGGAGCAGTCACGCTATTTTGTCTGGTTGGCATTGGCGTCATGACCGGTCTGATAC
>CAYSKY010000386.1:0-4002 GCA_964431425.1 uncultured Burkholderiales bacterium | reverse complement strand
CATTGCAGATGTGGTGCGGCATGTACTTGGCGACCCGGCAACCGCAGAGGTAGTGGTGATCGACGACAGTTCCATCGACGACACCGCCCGTCTTGCCTGCGCCGCCGGCGCCCGGGTCGCCACCAGTTCGATGCTGGGCAAGGGCGCGTCCATGTGCGACGGCGTGCAAATCGCGCAACAGGAGTGGCTGGCATTTCTCGACGGCGACCTGGCCGGCCTGCGCACCGGCATCATCACTGAACTGGTCCGCCCGCTGGCCGGTGACCAGGCCGATTTCGTCAAAGCGTGCTTTGGACGCAGCGGCGGCCGCGTCACGGAGCTGACCGCCAAGCCGATGCTCAAGGTGTTTTTTCCGGAGATCGCACACTTCTCGCAGCCACTGGGCGGCATCATCGCGGCACGGCGCAGCCTGCTGCAAACCCTGAAGTTCGAAAGCGGCTACGGCGTCGACATCGGCCTGCTGCTGGACGCGTTTCGCGCCGGGGCACGCCTGGCTGAAGTCAACATCGGCACAATCGAAAATGACAGCCAGCCGCTGCAAGACCTTACCCTGATGGCCAACGAAGTTTCGCGCGTCATTTTCTCGCGCGCACGCGCGGCGGGTCGCCTGAACGCAGACCAGATTGTCGCCATGTATGAATCGCAGCGTCAGGCGTCGGCGGAACTGGACTACATCCTGATGCGGCGGCGACAGCGCCGACGCGTGCTTCTGCTCGATATGGACGGCACGGTGACACCAGCGCGATTCGCCGTGGAACTGGCGCGCCTGACCGGCCGGGAAGCGGCGCTGGCGCAGCTGCTCGATTCATCGACCGACGACGCCATTACCCGCAGCAACAGGATTGCTGAACTGTTCCGCTTCGTCCATCAGCAGGATTTCGAACGCGTCGCACAGGGCATGGCACTGCGCCCGGGTGTGATCGAATTCGTCAACGGCATGCGGCGGGCGGGTTTCATGGTGGGTCTGCTCAGCGACAGCTATTTTGTGGCCGCCGACATCGTGCGCCGCCGCCTGTTCGCGGACTTCGCGCTGGCACATACGCTGCATTTCGACGGGGAGGTCTGCTCGGGTCGCGTGCGCCTCAACAGCGCCTTCATGTCCCGTGCGGGTGACCCCGGCCCGGCGATGTGCAAAAGCCACGTCGTCGCGCGCCTGCGGGAGGACCGCCGGTCTCCCGGCGCGCTGGAGTGCTGGGCGGTGGGGGACAACATCAACGACCTCGGCATGCTGCGCGCCGCAGACCATGCCTTCGCCATCGATGCAAAGTCGCCGCTCTTGCTGGACATCCCCGGCATCCGGGCGATCGATTCATTTGCTGAATTGCTGGACCACATACCAGCACCACAGGACGCCGCCGCCTGAGTGAGCGTCCGCCGTATCCACGCCAGCAAACGGGCGGGGCCCTCCCGCAACTCCGATCCCGCTCGCCGCGGGGTATCGACGCGCCTTACTGCATGCGATGGATCACCGGCATGCCGTGCGTGCGCGCGACGCAGCACGATCAGCGATACTGGCGGACACCAAATCCGGCGGAACGCAGGTTCGAACAAGTCGCCGGTGGCAAGGGGAAAACCAGATTGAAAGCAAGCAGACAAATTCCGGGCATCGTCGCCATCCTCGCGTGCCTGTACACCACCGCTGCTCAGTCACAGGCAGCAGATCTGCACCGCCGCATTGACGCTGCGACCGCCCGCGTCGAGAGCAACGTCATCGCATGGCGGCACGACATCCACGAACACCCGGAACTGGGCAACCGCGAATTCCGCACCGCCAGACTGGTCGCGGACCATCTCCGCAGCCTGGGGCTGGAAGTGAAGACCGGCGTGGCCAAGACCGGCGTGGTGGCATTGCTCAAGGGCGGCAAGCCCGGGCCGGTAGTGGCCCTGCGCGCCGACATGGACGCGCTCCCGATCGCCGAGCAAACCGGCCTGTCCTATGCGTCAAAAGCAAAAGGCATGTTTGAAGGCAAGGAAGTCGCGGTGTCGCATGCCTGCGGGCACGATTCTCACGTCGCCATTCTGATGGGTGTGGCCACCGTGCTGGCCGGCGTGAAGAACGACATTGCCGGCAGCGTGAAATTCATCTTCCAGCCCGCCGAGGAAGGGCCGCCGGAAGGCGAGGAAGGCGGTGCGTCGCTGATGGTGAAGGAAGGCGTGCTGGAAAACCCCAAGGTGTCGGCCGTCCTCGGCCTGCACGCCGGCTCGGAGCTTCTCTCCGGCACGATTGCGTATCGCAGCGGGCCGCTGATGGCCAGCGCCGACGTGCTGCATATCAAGGTCAAGGGGCGCGGCACCCACGGTTCCGCGCCATGGACGGGCGTGGACCCGATCGTACTCGCCTCGCAAGTCGTGCTGGGATTGCAGACCATCGCCAGCCGGCAGGTCGAAGTCACCAAAGAGCCATCCGTCATCACCATCGGCATGATCCACGGCGGCAATCGCGAAAACGTGATCCCGGATGTGGTGGAACTGACCGGCACCATCCGCACGTTTGACGAAGCGATGAAAAAAGACATCCACGCGCGCATCCGCCGCACAGCCGAGAGCATCGCCGCGTCGGGTGGTGGGTCAGCGGAGGTGGCGATTGAGTCGCCTTACAAGGTCACCGTGAATGACCCGGCCCTGACCGCACGCCTCTTGCCCAGCCTCATGCGCGCCGCCGGCGGCAATGTGGTGGAGACACCGCGCATCACGGGCTCGGAAGATTTCTCGTATTACCACGAGCACATTCCCGGCCTCTTTCTGTTCCTGGGTGTGACAGCCAAAGGCATCGACCCGGCCAAGGCGCCGTACAACCACTCCGCCAAGTTCACGGTGGATGACGCGGGCCTGGCACTAGGTGTGCGGGCGCTATCGTCGCTGGCGGTGGATTACCTCGCCGGGCGCTAGCCCGACATCAGGGGGCCGCCCCCCGTCCAAAGGTCGCCGGACCCGATCCCGGCCCGTTCACTGTTATCCCCGTCCAGGCTGGCTGGCGTGTGTCCGTCTGCGCCCTGCCGCCCTTGCGAGACTGTTCTGTCAAAAGTTGTCAAAACTTGTGTCATGACCAGGAAATGTGGATCAGGTCACATACGTTTGCAGTCGTTACGAAGATGATGTGCCGACTTGCAGCCAACCTCCTCTTCAGATCGGACAGCCTGACCATGGAAAGAACGGCATTCTTTGACAGTTCCCCCCTCGCCGGTACGCAGCCCGCGTCCAGCCCGGCCGACGGCTGGCTTGACCGCCTTGGTGAAACCCTGTCCGCATTCAAGCCCGGCTCGCTGTCGCTTAACCAGCGCCGCATCATGATCTACGGCGTGGGCGACGACGCAGCCGCCGTGAGCAGCACCATCAAAAAGAGTGGCAACCGCAGCCTGAACGTCGTGGGCTTCTATTCGCCCCACGCCGATGCACAGGTCAGCCCGTCCATTGCACGCGACCAGGTGCTCTGCTCGTCGCTGTCGCTGCCGCAGATTGCCGCCAAACACGGCATCACCGAGATTGTCATCGCCATCCGCGAACGTCGCGGAGGTGCGCTGCCCCTGACAGACCTGCTGAACCTGAAACTGCAGGGCATCAAGGTGCTCGACCTGTCGGCCTTTTTTGAACAGTTCATCGGCCGGGTGCAGATCGATAACCTGCGCGAAAGCTGGTTCATCTTCGGTCACGGCTTCCGCCAGGGCCTGGTGCGCATGGCGGTCAAGCGCTGCTTCGATGTGCTGGCCAGCCTGACGCTGTTCATATTGGCCCTGCCGGTGATGCTGCTCGCGGCCATCGCCATCAAGCTGGACAGCCCCGGCCCCATCATTTACCGTCAGGAGCGCGTCGGCCTCGGCGGGCGCACCTTCAATGTGCTCAAGTTCCGCAGCATGCGCACCGATGCCGAGAAAGACGGCAAGCCGCAGTGGGCGCAGGCCGGCGACGCCCGCGTCACCCGCAGCGGGCGCTTCATGCGCCTCACACGCATCGACGAACTGCCGCAGCTGTTCAATGTGCTACGCGGTGAGATGAGCCTGGTCG
>CAYSKY010000385.1:3230-4022 GCA_964431425.1 uncultured Burkholderiales bacterium | reverse complement strand
AGTTTACGTTGCAAGCCGACGCGCACATTTTCCAGTACCGTCAGGTGTGGGAACACCGCGGAAATCTGGAACGAGCGCACCATGCCGCGGCGCGCTGTATGCACCGGCTTTTCGGCGGTGATGTCATGGCCGTTGTAAAAGATCTGGCCCGAGGTGACCGGCAGGAACTTGGTGAGCAAATTGAAAACAGTGGTCTTGCCCGCACCGTTGGGGCCGATCAGCGCATGGATCAAGCCGCGGCGCACCTGCAGATTGACGCGGTCCACGGCGACAAAGCCCTTGAATTCCTTGGTCAGGTCCCGCGTCTCGAGGATGATGTCCTGGCTCATTGTTTCGCTGTTTTGGAGCAGTGAATAAAGGCAACGAATGGATGCGACTTGCAGGGGCACGCGCCCGCAAGCCGAAAATTCATTTTCTGATGAATTATCGCAAAATTCAGCGGCTTGGGAACGGCAGAGTGTAGCACCGTTGCCCGCCGCCTATTTATCCATCCGGCCGACAGGGGTTTGTGCAGCTGATGGTGGCAATCCTGCCTGTGCGCAGGGTGTTGCATCGCGACAAAAGAAAACGGGACCGAAGCCGGTCCCGTTTGCCCTGCCCTGTGAAACCCGTCTAGCAACTGGTCAGGAAGAAGCGGCTCTGAGCCTGGCTGAACCAGCGGCAACCGGTGCCCGACAGCGATACCCTGTGCGGGCTACCCGCCGCATTGCTGAACACTTGCAGGTCGCCGAGGCGCGGGCCGGTACCCAGCGGGCTGAACGAAACGTTGATGGTGCAGCTGGCCAGCGACGC
>CAYSKY010000385.1:0-3220 GCA_964431425.1 uncultured Burkholderiales bacterium | reverse complement strand
CAGCACCCCGCCGCAGTTGTTCATTTGCAGGAAATCTGCGCTGGTGACGATGCCGCTGATATTGAGCGATACGCCGCCGGTATTGGTGAGGGTCACCGCCTGTCCGTTGGAAGCCCCGCCGAAGATGGCATTGCCGAAGCCGATGGTGGAGAGGTTCAGCGTGGCCACCGGCACCGGCGAGAGGATGCCATTGCCACTCAGCGCCACGTTGCTGGTCGTGGCCGGCGTGGCCGTGGCAACCGTGCTGCCACTGTTGGAGACAATGGCGATCTGCGCCGTTTTGGGCCCGGCCGAGGTGGGAATGAAGCTCACGTTCAGCGTACAGGTTTCGCCGGCCAGCAAGCTGGTGCAGGTGCCGGCAACCCGGAAGTTGGCGGCGTTGGCACCTGACAGGGTCACGCTGCCAATACGCAGCGCAGTGGTGCCGATGTTGGTGATATTGAGCACCTGGCTGGCGGTGGCATTGAGCAACTGGTCACCGAAGGCAAGGCCGCTGATCACCGCGATGATCGGCGTCGGCAGCGTGGCGCCGGTACCGGACAAAGCAACGGTCGTCGTACTCGGCGTCGCGCTGTGGGTGATGACCAAGCTGCCTGAACCCACACCGACGATGGTGGGGTTGAACACCAGGGTGATCAGGCAGTTCGTCGATGGTGCAAGCACCGTGCCGCAGTCGCGCGCCACGCCCGGTCCGGTCAGGCGGCTGAACGGTCCGCTTACGACAATCGAACTGATGTTCAGGTTGGAAAATCCGTTGTTGCTGAGCTGCACGGTTTGCGCCGCGCTGGCGGTACCGACCGTGGTGGAGGTGAACACCAGGCTGTTGGTGTCGGTGGTCACCACCGGCACTGCGGCGGCAACGCCACTGCCATCAAGTGCCACCGTGTGGGGATTGCCCGGCGCGTTGTTGGCAATGGTGATGGTGCCGGCAATCCGCGCCACGGTCAGCGGCGTGAAGGTCGCGCTGATGGTGCAACTGGCACCGGCCGCGAGCGTGCTCGGGAACAGCGGGCAGTTGGACGTGAACCCGTAGTCGCCGGCAATGGTAATGCTGGAAATGATGAGGAAATTGGTTCCCGAGTTGGTGAGCGTCACCACCTGCGGCGGGCTGGTGGTGTTGACGGTTTGCGCGGCGAAGGTCACCAATGATGTCGACAGCGTCACGGCCGCAATCGGCGCTGCGGTGATCGTGAACCCCAGCAGCGAGGAGCCGGTGCCGGCCCCATTGGTCGCCGTGATGGTAGCGGTGTAGGTACCGGCCGTCGTGGGCGTACCGGAGATCACGCCGGTCACCGAATTGACGCTCAAACCCGGCGGCAAGCTGGTGGCGCCGAACGACACGGGCGTATTGGTGGCGGTGATGGTGTAGGTGAATGGTACGCCGACCGTGCCCGTTGCATTGGTCGGGCTCGAGATGACGGGCGTGATCACTGCCGGCAGTGCGGTACCCGCCAGCGTGCCGCCGATCACGTAGAAGCTTCCCAAAGGCTCCACCGCCAGGTAATTCAGGCCTGCCGACTTGGCGCCGGCGCTGGAAGTTGGCGAGAAGATCACCTGCACCGCGCAATTCGAACCAGCAGGAATGAACTGGTTGGCGCAGCCGTCCGTGCCAAGGCTGAAGTCAGACGCGTTAGTTCCGCCGATACCGCCCACAGTCTGGAACTCCAGCGTCACGCCCGTCACGGGGCTGCTGAAGGTAAACGACTGCGGCGCGGAAGATGTATTCAGCGCCGTCCCAGTATAGGTCAGCGAGGTTGGCGCGACGGTCGGGAATGGCAGCGTGGCGATGCCGGTGCCGCTGATGGGAGCCGAAACGTTGCCAGCCGAGGTGTTGACCGTGAACGTCCCGGAGAACGGGCCGGTGGCGGTTGGCGTGAAATCCAAGATCAGATCGCAGGAACCGGAAGCGGGAATGGTGCCGGTGCTGCACGGGGCTACTTGATTCACACCGACGCTGAACTCGGAAGCGGCGGGTGGGATCGGCGTAAACGTGACTGCATTGCCGCTCGAATTCGAGACCGTCACAAACGCTGCACGCGTCCAGCCGACGGGCGTGGCGCCGATAACAATTGGATCCACCGACAGCGTAATCGGTCCGCCCGTCGTGCCGGTTACCTGCAGCACCACCAGCGGGTTGTTTGACAACGGTGCGGTGCTGACCTGCAGGGCACTGCCGATCAGCCCGACGGAGCCCGGCGTGGCGGTGACCGTGACGGTACAGGTGCCGCCGCTGGGCGGGATGAGGTTGTTTACGGCGCAGGTACCGCCGGTGACGTTGAATCCGGGCCCGACACCAATGTTGGTCAGCGTCAGCGCTGTGGCTGACGTGTTGGTAAAGGTTGCCGTCAACGGGGCCGAGGTGGTGGAAACCGGCACGTTGCCGAAATTGAGCGGATCCGGGGCCAGCGTGGCGGTGGCGCCGACGGCGCCAATGCCGGTGAGGTTGATGACCTTGGTGGGTCCGGATGCCGCGTTTGAGCCAATGGTTATCGTCTCGTTGTAAGTCTGTGCTGCCGTCGGCGCAAAAATCAGCCCCAGGTCACACGACTGGAACGCCGGGATTGTCACGGGGCCGCTGATCGGTGCGCCTGCCACTGTGGAACCAAACCCACACCAGTGGGCGGACTGCGGCGGCGGACCATTCACAGTATCGCGGAAGACGGTGAAGTTGGACACCGCAAACGAACTCAGGATGAGGTCTGAGGTGCCGGTATTCGCGATGGTGATGAACTGCACGCCACTGTTTGCGCCCACGGCGGTGGTGGGGAAGGTGGTGGTACCGGTGACGCTGATGTCCGGCGGGGCGGCGGCTACACCGATACCATCGACCGGGATTGATGGCACACCGGGAGAATCGCTATATACCTCGATCGTGCCACTTAGCGGCCCCAGCGTGGAAGGGGTAAAGATGATATCCACGTCGCAAGATGACGAGGCCGGAATCGAACCACCGCAACTGGGATTGGACGGACGGCGAGCGTTAGGCAGCGAACCACCACCGACCTTCGCCAGTTTGATGGCCAGCGCCGGCGCCTTACCTGGTCGGGTTGTGCCCACAGATTGTCCGGTGTTCCCGACCTCGCCCTGCGGTGCAGCATTGGCACGCTGGGGCGTGGAATCCGATGGTGGCGGGGCGATGGGAGGAAACCAACTCGTTTGAAAGTCCGGTGACGTTGAAACGAAGTTTGAAAAGAAAATCGTCGAGGTATCGGTGTTGGTG
>CAYSKY010000384.1:0-4023 GCA_964431425.1 uncultured Burkholderiales bacterium | reverse complement strand
CCCTGAACGCGCGCATGCACTTCGCGACGCCCAGGATGCCCGCACCGCCCATGATGCCCAGCCCGGTGCCGACCCCGCCACCGCCCAGCACCACGCCCGATCCCCGCAGCTTTTTTGTGGGCGTGGTCTATAGTTTTGCGCCCTTGCCCAAAGTGGCCATGGCGCCGCGCCTGGCCGATCCTCGCCTCGGCCACTTCACCGAAGCCTTCACCGACTTCAGCAATGACATGAAGGCCAATCAGCGAGTGCACTACATCACTCGTTGGCGCCTGGAGAAGAAGGACCCACAGGCCGCTTTGTCTGAGCCCGTCAAGCCCATCACTTATTGGTTGGATCGCAACATCCCGGCGCGTTACCGCGGCTCTGTGGAGGCGGGCGTGCTGGAGTGGAACAAGGCGTTTGAGAAGATCGGCTTCAAGAATGCCGTTCAGGCCAAACAGCAGGAAGACAACGCCGACTTCGACAATAACGACGCCCGCCACGCCTCCATCCGCTGGTATACCGACACCAGCGATGGTGCGCTGGCCATCGGCCCCAGCCGGATTGATCCGCGTACCGGCGAGATTTTGGACGCCGATATTTCGTTCTCCGACGGTTGGACCCGCCTGCCGCGCCGCCGTGCGGTCGAACAGCTGACCAGCGTCGCGAACGGCAACAATCACGATAAACATGCGTCGCACAAGCATTCTGAAGCGGAGATCATGCAATCGCTGGCGCGCGGTGAAATGCCGCAGCTGTGTGAGTACGAGAGCACGGCGCTGGACGAAGTCGGCTTTGCCCTCGATCTTCTCGCCGCCCGTGGCGATATCGATCCGGACAGCCCGGAAGCCGAAGCCATCGTGCGCGACACCCTGCGCGACGTGGTATGGCATGAGGTCGGCCACACGCTGGGCCTGACGCATAACTTCCGTGCTTCCACCATCTACAGCCTGGACCAGATGGAGAACAAGGACTTCACCAAGGCCAACGGTATCGCCGGCTCGGTCATGGAGTACAACGCACTCAACCTCGCACTCAACGGCAAGAAGCAGGGCGAGTACGTCATGACCACCATCGGGCCGTACGATTACTGGGCCATTGAGTACGCCTACAAGCCGCTCGACCCGGCCAAGGAAAAGGAAGAGCTGCTGAAAATCGCGTCGCGTTCCAAGGAACCGCAACTGGCCTTTGCCAACGACATCGACGCCGGCCTAGGCCCGATCGAGGGCATGGATCCGGAAGTGACCCGCCGCGACCTCGGCGCCGACCCGCTGGCATTTGCGGATCGCCGCATGAAACTCTCGCGTGAACTGTGGGACCGCCTGCAGGATCGCAAGATCAAGCCGGGCGAGCAGTTCGACATCCTGCGCCGCAACTTTGTGAGTGGCGCGGCACAGGTTGCACTGGCCTCCACGGTCGCCGCCAAGTATGTGGGTGGCGTTGTGCACCTGCGTGACCACGCCGACAGCGGCCGCGCACCGCTGAATCCGGTGCCGGCGGCCAAGCAGCGCCAGGCCTTGAAGCTGATCACCGACGGCCTGTTCCGCGCCGAGAGCTTCAAGTTCAAGCCCGCGTTTGTGGCCCGTCTGGTGCCCGATCAATTTGACCGCTGGTTTGGCGGCGAGGGCCGCAATCTGGCCGCTGTCGTCAATCCGGATGTCAGCATCAGCGGTGCGGTACTGGCATTGCAACGCGGCGCGCTCGACCAGCTGATGGCCGACGGGGTGGCCGCGCGCATCCTCGATGCGCCAAGCAAGATGACCGATGCCAAACAGGCCTTTGCCCTGTCGGAGCTTTATGACACGTTGCAAGGCGCGATCTGGAGCGAACTGCAGGCTGGTGGTGATATCAACCCGCTGCGCCGCAACCTGCAGCGTGAACACCTGCGTCGCGTGGTCAATGCGCTGATCCGCCCGGCGGTTACGACGCCGGCCGATGCACGCAGCCTGCTCCGCGCCAACGCCCAGCAGTTGCAGGCCCAGATCCGTGCCGCCATGCCCAAGGCCGGGAACAAGGAAACCAAGGCGCACCTGTCGGAGAGCCTGGATCTGCTGAGTGAAGCACTCAAAGCACCGCTGCAGCGCAACACCTGATCCTTGAAGTCGTCCACGGCCCGCGCTGCGAATTGTTTTGTTCGCCGCGCGGGCCGCTGTCTTTCCGGCACCAGCCGTCACTTTTTTCAGGACTCACCATGAACAGCAATCTCAAGCACGCCCCGATGCCCATGCCGTCGTTGCGCCGCCTGCTTTCCTTGTTGGCCGTCGCGGGTTCCCTCGGCGTTGCCGGCCTGTCGTCCGCCGCCGGCACCTCGGGAATCGACCTTTCGAACATCGACGCTTCGGTGCGCATCCAGGACGACTTTTACCGGCATACCAACGGCAACTGGCTCAAGCGCGCGCAGATCCCGGCGGACAAGTCGCGCTGGGGTGCTTTTGATGAGTTGCGCGAGAACGCCCTTGCCAACCTGCGGTCCATCATCGAAACGTTGCCGAAGGACGCCGTGGCAACCAAGGGCAGCGAGGCGCAAAAAATCGCTGATGCCTACGCGAGCTTCATCGACGAATCCGCCCGCGATGCGCGCGGCATGAAGCCGCTCACTCCGCTGCTCGCGCGGATCGGCGCGGTCAACGACAAGGCACAGTTGCCGACGCTGATGGCCGAATTCACGCGGACGGGCATTGGCATGCCGTATTCCACCGTCATCAATCAGGATCCGAAAGACGCCACCCGCTATGCCGTGCTGATGAATCAGGCCGGATTGGGGCTGCCGGATCGCGACTACTACCTGAACGACAAGGATGAGAAAAACGCCGGCATCCGCAGCAAGTACGTGGCGCTGATTGAAAAGCTGCTGGCGCGGGCGGGCGAGGCAGATGCGGCCGGGCTGGCCAAGAGCGTGATGGCGCTGGAAACGGATATCGCGAAATCGCATTGGACGCGTGTGGAGAACCGCAACCCGGTCAAGACCTACAACAAAGTCGACATCGCGAAGCTGGCCGAACTCGCGCCCGGCTACGACTGGAAGACCTATCTGGACTCGGTGGGCGTCGGCGGCAAGGTCGACTATGTCATCGTGCGCCAGCCAAGTTACGTCACCGGATTCGCAAAGCTGGTGGAGGCCACGCCGCTTCCTGTCTGGCGGGCCTACCTGAAGTGGCATGTGATCAACCACCATGCGCCGCAACTGGATCGGGAAACGGTTGCCGATCATTTCGCCTTCTTCAGTACCGTACTGCGCGGCGTGCCCGAGAACGAAACCACATGGAAGCGCGGAGTGCGTTTTGTTGACGGCGGCATGGGCGAGGCATTGGGCAAGCTGTATGTGGCAAAGCACTTCCCGCCGGAAAGCAAGGCGCGTATGGAAAAGCTGGTGGCCAATTTGCTTGCCGCCTACCGCGAAAGCATTGATTCACTGGAATGGATGAGTGCTGCCACCAGGAAGGAAGCACAGGCGAAGCTCGCCACCTTTTCGCCCAAGATCGGCTACACCGAGAAATGGCGCGACTATGCCGCGCTTGCCGTCTCGCGCGATAACGTGGTTGGCAATGCCCAGCAGTTCAGTCGCTTTGCTTTCCAGCGCAGTCTGGACAGGCTCGGAAAACCGGTGGATCGCACGGAGTGGCGCATGACGCCGCAGACGGTCAACGCCTCCTACAGCCCGCAGCGCAATGAGATCACTTTTCCCGCCGGCATCCTGCAACCGCCGTTCTTCAACGCGGCAGCCGACGACGCCGTGAACTACGGTGGCATTGGCGCCGTTATCGGCCACGAGATTGGCCACGGGTTTGACGATAGCGGCAGCCAGTACGACGGTTCGGGCAACCTGCGCAATTGGTGGACGGCCGAGGACCGGGAGAAGTACCTCACGCGCACGAAGTCGCTGGTGGCGCAGTACGACAAGTACAGCCCGGTGCAGGGCTACTTCGTGAACGGCTCGCTCACGCTGGGCGAGAACATTGGCGACAACGCGGGGGCCGCCATTGCCTACAAGGCCTACCTCCGATCGCTGGGCGGCAAGCCGGCGCCCGTGATTGACGGCTACAC
>CAYSKY010000383.1:3503-4031 GCA_964431425.1 uncultured Burkholderiales bacterium | reverse complement strand
CGCATGAACACCAGCACCTGGTGCCAGTTGTTCTGGGTGATCAAATGCGCGAGCAGCTGTCGCTTCTTGTCGCGGTCCACCGGATGGATCACCTGCGTGATAGCTTCCACCGTGGAATTGCGGCGCGCGACTTCGATCAGCGCCGGGTTGTCGAGCAGGTTGTCAGCCAGCGTTTTGATTTCGTCAGAGAAGGTGGCCGAAAAAAGCAGGTTCTGGCGTTTGGGTGGCAGCAGCTTCAGCACGCGCTTGATATCGTGAATGAAGCCCATGTCGAGCATGCGATCGGCTTCGTCGAGCACCAGGATTTCCACGTGCGAGAGATCAATGGCGCGCTGCTGGTGCAAATCCAGCAGACGGCCCGGCGTGGCGACCACGATATCGACGCCTTTGCGTAGTACCGAAATCTGCGGGTTGATACCCACGCCGCCGAAGATCACGGCCGAGGACAGTTTGGCGTATTTGCCGTAGGTGCGAACGCTTTCTTCGACCTGCGCCGCGAGTTCGCGGGTGGGGGCGAGGATCAGCGCG
>CAYSKY010000383.1:0-3493 GCA_964431425.1 uncultured Burkholderiales bacterium | reverse complement strand
CGACTTTGCTGGAGACCGAGGTGGAGAGGCGCTGCAACAGCGGCAGCACGAAGCCGGCGGTTTTGCCGGTGCCGGTCTGCGCGCCGGCCAGCAGGTCGCCGCCGTTGAGCACGGCCGGAATGGCCTGGGTCTGGATGGGGGTGGGCGTGGTGTAACCGTGTTCGGTGACGGCACGCACGAGGTTCTCGGACAGGCCGAGGGCTGCGAATGACATAAGTGTACTTTTTGGAAATGTCGGCCTGTCACCGCAATGGGCGCCAGTCGAAGGCAAACGGGGGGAGTAAAGCTGCGTCAAAAATGACGACGGCGCGAGGACTGGTGCAGCGCCGAAGCGCGGAGTATACCTTGGGCCGATGGATTGAAGCGGGTTATTTGCTTGCCGGCCATCGGGCGCAATATCATCATGCAGCGCCCGCAAACATCGGTCAGCAAAATTCAACCCCACCTTTGGCCGTTCCCGGCCAGTCCCGTGATTGGAGTACCCATGGCGTGGTTTGGCATCAGGACCGTGTACCTCTTCCAGGCACGCGCTGACGGCATCAACATCTTCGAAGAGCGCGTCGTGTGCTTTGAAGCTGCGACAGCGGCAGAAGCGCACGAAAAAGCCTATGCCGAACGCCAGACCTTTGCAGAAAACTGCGGCTTCACAGCTCACCCGCAGCAGGAGGGGTATGAGCAAGACGGCGACCAACTCATCGACGGTTACGAAGTGTGGTCAGAGTTGTATGAATCGACGGACACGCTTGAGGCGTTTTACGAGAAGCGATACAGCAAGTTCAAGCGGCTGGAGGCTTTGGGATAGGCTGGCGCCCATGGCAAGCCTCCTGCCTCTGCAGCCTACCCCGCCGCGAACTCGAAATACTTCTCCCGCGCCAGTGTCGCAATCGGCCCCACCGGCATCACGTGCGATTCGTAGCGCGTGCAGGGTGTGACCTTGCCGTAGTTGCCGGTGTTGAAAATCTCGGCCGCGCTTTCCAGTTCACTCGGCTGCACGCTGCGTTCAGTCACTTTGATGCCGGCCGCGGCCAGCAGCTTGATGACGCGTGCGCGGGTGATGCCGGAGAGGAAGGTGCCGTTCGGCTTGGGCGTCACCACTTCGCCGTCCTCGGTGACGAAGAAGATGTTGGCGGTGGCAAATTCGGCCACGTTTCCTTCGCTGTCACAGACCACCGCGTTGTCAAAGCCGCGGGTTTTGGCGTCGCGCAGTGCGCGTGTGGTGTTGGGATACAGGCAGGAGGCCTTGGCATCGGTGGGGGCCACCAGCGGATCGGGGCGGCGCAGTGGCGAGAGGCAGGCGCTGAAGCCGCTGAACGGCGGCATGGGCGCGTCGAACAAGGTGAGCGCGAATCCGGATTTTTCCGCGACCGGGATCAGCAGGCCGTCGGTGCCGAAAACCAACGGGCGGATATAGAGCTCGGCATCAGTGGGAAAGCGCTTGATGCCTTCGCGACACAGGGCTTCCATTTCATCCACGCTGACCGGGCACACCATGCCGAGGCGTTCGGACGACACCACCACGCGCTCCAGATGCAAACGCAGGTCCGGCGTCAGCCCGCGGATCGAACGGGCACCGTCAAACACCGACGAACCCAGCCAGACGCTGTGATCCATGGCACCGAAAATTGGTGTGTTGCCCTCGGTCCATTGGCCGTTGAAATACGTCTGGTACATGTTTGCTCGCCTTCTGGTATGGGATTGCCATTATCCCAACATTGGCGGCCTGCGGCCGGACACGCCTGGCAAAAACGCGGGACGGGTCAGCGCCCTGCGCCGCTGCGGCCCGGGCGAAGCTCGGCGCGCCGGTCAAGTTGCAACTGCAGCGGGTCCGGCCCGGCACCCAGCAATGCGCGGGGAATGGTGACCGTATCCAGGGTCAGACGAGGGCCGGCGTTGCCGCCAGGCGCCGGCGCGGCAGCGATGAGTGCTGCGGCCGGTGCCGCCGGCGGGTCGGGCCGGTACAGCATGTTGGCGGCAACCGCCACCACCGTTGCGACACCGACCAGCACACCTACGCCGGCAAACCGCGGTTTTTCAGGTGCGACAGGTGCCGGTATCAGCAGCGGGTTGATGTGCGGCCGCACCGGTGCCGGCGCAACCGCGGCGGCAGCGTTGGCGGTGGCATGGTCATCCACCGGCAGCGACAGTTGCTGCGGCGGTGATGTTGTCGGTGAAGCTGCCGCAGCGGCGGCCTGCAGTTTCTCGCGCCGGTCCTGCTCTGCCTTCTTGAGTGCCTTGAGGAGTGTGCTCATTGCCGCTGTTGGCCGCTGGCGGATGCAAGTCCGCGATGCGTCATGATACCCAAACGGCGCGCCCGCCGGACGCCACGAACCGCCGGGCCGCGGATCGCGCAAGGCGATACAATCGGCGCCTGCCCATTTTGCAAGGCGACTTCATCGCATGCATGCCAACCAGATTCCCGCCGCGCGCATCATCATCACCGGCGGCACCTTCGACAAACACTACGACGCCATCAAGGGCGAGCTCACCTTCAAGGACTCGCACCTGCCCACCATCCTGCAGCAGTCGCGCGTGACCGTGCCGGTGCAGTGGGAGGTGAACCAGATGATCGACAGCCTGAACATGCAGGATGAGCATCGCCAGGCGGTGCTTGCCGCCTGCCGCGCCGCGCCGGAAGACCACATCGTGGTGATCCACGGTACCGACACCATGCGCGAGACCGCACAAGTCGTCGGTGGCGCCGGCCTCGGCAAAACGGTGGTGTTCACCGGCGCGATGATTCCCTATTCGGTGCAGGGCTCGGACGCGCTGTTCAACCTGGGCTATGCGCTGGCTGTGGCGCAATGGCACCCGAAAAATACGTATATCGCCATGAACGGCCGCGTGTTCCCCTGGGATAAAGTGCGCAAGAACAAGACCGACGGCGTGTTCGAGTTCGTGGACTAGACGGGCGCGCCACCGCCGCTTTCCGGCGGGCTGTGTTTTGCAAGGAGTTCAGGCATCATTCATTCCCATGCACCGGGCACCGTCTCCGGTGGTTGGCCGCAACAAAACCGGGAGGTACACCGTGCTGGGCAAGCTGGGACAAGT
This sequence comes from uncultured Burkholderiales bacterium, assembly GCA_964431425.1. GTDB lineage: Bacteria > Pseudomonadota > Gammaproteobacteria > Burkholderiales > Usitatibacteraceae > UKL13-2. The sequence continues at coordinate 445 of CAYSKY010000383.1, read as the reverse complement.
ACTCAACATGGACGTCGGCAAAGTTTTGAAGACCGACGTGGGGGATATCGTCAAAGGCGCGGGCAAGGTGCTTAACGCCGATCTGGGCGATTTGCTGCGCGACAAGCCGGCGGAAGAGCCTGCGGCCACCACTCCGGCCGCCGCTGCACCGCCCGCGGCCCCCGCAACCAAACCCAAGCCCGCCGTCGAAGCACTGCCCGAATTCGCGTCCGCCGCCAAACCCGAGCCGGCGTTCGATCCGGACGCCACCCTGCAACTGCGCGTACCGCCGGTGCTGACCCCCAAGCCGGTCCCGGCGGCCGCCCCGGCGGACGCCGCCCTGCCACCAGGCATGACCATCACACCCAGCCCGGCGCCGGCGCCCATCCTCAACGATGAAACCGTCACCCGCAGCCGGCGGCCGGCGCCACAGGGCACCAGTCTTGTGGTCCTGCTGCCACACAAC
>CAYSKY010000382.1:2834-4032 GCA_964431425.1 uncultured Burkholderiales bacterium | reverse complement strand
ATTGCCACGACGCCCGAAGTCACGCCGTTCAACGTAGCCAAGTCGATCGACGTCATCAACCAGATTTCGGTCGGCAGCGTGAGCTTTGAGAGCCTGGAAGTGGTGACGCCCCCGGCGCACGGCACGCTGTCGGCATTCACCGGCACCAGCATCACCTACACGCCAACCACGAATTACACCGGCCCGGACAGCTTCACCTTCCGCGGCAAGCGCACTTCTCCCACCGCGCTCAACGGCGACACCCGCACCATGAACATCACCGTGTCGCCGCCGCCAGTGCCGGTGATCACCAGTTCACTGATGGCTTCCGGAACCAACGGCATCGCCTTCAGCTACCAGATCCAGGCCAGCAACGCCCCCACCAGCTACACCGCCACCGGCCTGCCGTCGGGTCTCAGTTTCAGCGCGGCCACCGGCCTGATTTCCGGAACGCCCACGGTCGGCGGCAGTTTCAACGTGACCATCTCCGCCAGCAACCAGGGCGGGGCAGGACCATCGTCCACTCTGGTGCTCTCTCTCAGTCCAACCGGCCAGGTGATCACTTTCCCGGCGCAGACGACCTTGACTCGGCCCTTCAGCCCGAGTCCGTCCAATACCTTTGCCATCAGCCCCACCGCCACGGCCAGCTCCAGCCTGCCGGTGACCTATGTGTCCAAGACCGGTGGCATTTGCAGCGTAGCCGGCACCACCGTCACCATGTTGGCGGCCGGCACCTGCACCATCGGCGCCAACCAGGGCGGCAATGCGAGCTTCACCGTGGCCACCGAGGTCACGCGCAGCGTCACCATCACCGCGGTGGCGCCGGGCGCACCGGTAATCGGCGCCGGCACGCCGGGCAACAACCAGGCCACCATTGCCTTCACGGCACCGGCCAACACCGGCGGCACCACCATCACGCTCTACACCGCCACGTGCACGCCGACCGGCACCGGCACCAATGCAGTGGGGCCGATTGTGGTGAGCGGCCTGACCAATGGCACTACCTACAGTTGCAGCGTGGCAGCCACCAACAGCGCCGGCACCGGCCCGGCCTCGGCAAGCGTGTCGGTCACACCGGCGCCCACGCCGACGCCACCGTTCATTACCAGTGCCGCGGCCACTACCTTCACGGTAAACGCGCCCGGCTCATTTGCCGTCACGGCGACGGGGACGATCTGCTGGGCGGCCTCGACGAGCGAGACGCCGAGCAGCGCCGCCA
>CAYSKY010000382.1:0-2824 GCA_964431425.1 uncultured Burkholderiales bacterium | reverse complement strand
CCGGCACGCTCCCGACCGGGGTGACTTTCGGCACCACCACCGGTGTGTTGTCCGGTACGCCCACGCAGGCCGGCAGCTTCCCGCTCAACTTCACCGCCGCCAACGGTGTGCTGCCCAACGCCGCCCAGAGCTTCACGCTCACAGTCAATAAAGCAAACCAGACGATCAGTTTCACCAACCCCGGCACCCAGGCCTTCAGCCCTGCGGCAGTGCCGCTGTCGGCGGTGTCGACGGCGTCGCTCACGGTGACGTTTGTCTCCGATACGCCGGGCGTTTGCACCATCGCCGGCAGCACGGCGGTGCTGGCGGGTGTGGGCACCTGCACCATCCGCGCGCAGCAGGCGGGCAACGCCAATTTCAATGCCGCGACGGACGTGGCGCAGAGTTTCAGTGTGGTGCAGGGCACGCAGGTGATCACCTTCGGCGCCCAGGTGCCGCCGTCGCGCGCCTATGTCGGAGGCAGCACATTTGCACTGAATCCGATCGCATCCGCGTCCTCGGGTCTGGCGGTGTCCTACAGCTCGCTCACGCTTGCGGTCTGCACCATCAGCGGCAGCAATGTGACCATGGTGCGTGCCGGCACCTGCACCATCGCGGCCAACCAGAGCGGTAACGCCAGCGTGAGCCCCGCCACGCAGGTGACGCAGTCCATCGTGTTCACCGGTACGGCGCCGGGCGCGCCCACCCTGACGGCTGCCACACCCGGCGGCGGCAAGATCACACTGGCGTTTACGGCGCCCGCCAGTGATGGCGGCAGCAGCATCATCACCTACACCGGTACCTGCGGTGCCGTGACAGGAACGGCCTCATCGTCGCCGCTGGTGGTGAGCGGCCTGGTGAACGGTACGCCCTACACCTGCTCCGTGACGGCGACCAACGCCACGGGGACGGGTGCCGCTTCCAATACGCTGTCGGCTACACCGGCGGCCACTGCCGGCGCGGCGGTGTGGGCGGCCAGTTGCGGGCTGGGTGGATGCCATGGCAGCCCGCCCAATCCCACCAGTGATCCGGCCGGCACGCGCCTCAATGTGGGCGGCAATTCCACGGCCGTGCTCGATTACGTGGTTCCACGCCAACCCGTCATGAATGCGATCGTCGGCCCGATGTCGCCCGCCGACCGCCTTGCCGTGGCCAACTACATCGCCGATTTCATCCCGGCGGTGAACGCCACCACGCCGCTCAATACGCCTGTGGGCATCAACGTCGGCAGCCAGGTGTTCATGGGCACGGCCATCAGCGCGTTCACCGGCCTCCAGGTGGTCACGCCGCCCGCCAACGGCGCGCTGTCGGCATTCACCGGCACCAATGTCACCTATACGCCGAACAACGGCTTCACCGGCACGGATACCTTCACCTATCGCGCCACCCAGGCGGCGGTCAACAGCGAACCGCGCACCGTCAGTGTGACCGTGCTGCCGGCGGCCCCCGCGATCACCAGCGCGCTCAGCGCATCGGGCACCGTCGGCGTGGCGTTCAGCTATCAGATTGCCGCCACCAATGCGCCGACCAGTTACGGCGCGACCGGGCTGCCGGCGAACCTCACCATCAATCCGGCGACCGGCCAGATCGCGGGTACACCGGCCGCGGGCGGCAGCACCATGGTCACCATTTCCGCCACCAGCGGCGCGCAGACCGGCAGTGCCACGCTCACCATCAACATCGGCCTGGTCGCGCAGACCATCACCTTCGGCGCGCAAGCCAGCCCCGTGGTGTTTGCGTCGGGTGGTGCCTTCGCCATCAGCCCCGTGGCAACCGGTGGCGCGTCCGGCAACCCGATTGTCTACAGCTCGACCACAGCAGGCGTGTGCAGTGTCACCGGCAGCACCGTCACCATGCTCAGCGCCGGCATTTGCACCATCGCCGCCAACCAGGCGGGCAACGCCACCTACGCCGCGGCGGCGCAAGTTACGCGTAGTGTGTCGATCACCGGCGTGGCACCGGCTGCGCCCACGATTGGCACTGCCACGGCGGGCAACACCCAGGCCACCATCGGCTTCACGCCACCCGCCAACACCGGCGGCCTGCCGATCACCGGCTACACGGTGTCGTGCAATGGTGGAACGGTCACGGCAAGCGGTGCATCCGCACCCATTGTGGTCAGCGGTCTCACCAACGGCACGCTCTACACCTGCTCCGTGCAGGCCAGCAACTTGGCGGGCTCCAGTCCGGCATCGGCCACCGTCACGGTCACGCCAGTGGCGATCGCCTTCACCGGCACAGTGCAATCGCGCAAATTGCACGGTGTGGCGGGCCTGTTCGTGGTGCCCATCAACCCGGCCACGCCGATTGGTGGCGCCATCGCCATTGAGCCGCGCAGTATCGGCAGCGGCCACCAGGTTGCCTTCACCTTCAACAACCCGCCCACCAGCCTCACGGCGTTGACAGTTCTCGACGCCGGTGGACAACCGGTCGGCAGCGCCTCACCGAGCTTTGCCGGCAACGACCTCGTCATCACACTCACCGGTGTGCCCGACGGGAAGCGGGTGACCATCACCGCTACCGGCGTGAATGGCGCGATCAACGTATCGGCCTCGCTGGGCTTCCTGCTGGGCGATGTGAATGGATCGGGCACCGTAACGGCGACCGACATCGCGGCCATCAAGAGCCGCTCCACGCAATCCACCACGCTGACCAACTTCCGCGCCGACCTCAACACCAGCGGTGCCATCTCGTCGGCGGATGTGTCGACGGTGAAAGCGCAGGCGGGCAAGCGGCTGCCATAGCACCGGCTGCATAAACTCAAGCATTGGCGCGGCTCCCCCGCCCAGTTTGGGCGGGGGGGGGCGCCCCAAGGGGGTTTTGGGTTTTGGTTGGGTTTTGGGGG
>CAYSKY010000381.1:0-4032 GCA_964431425.1 uncultured Burkholderiales bacterium | reverse complement strand
ACGTCGGAACTACCCAAAGCGTTTCCTACACGACGGAAACGCATACAGACACGAGCATTGAGCCGAACGTGAAAGTAGTTGAGGTACGCCGGTATCCAGTTGGTGAAGGTGATCAGAGCGGCGGCAACGATGGCGTTACGATCGTCAAAACTGTTCAGGGCAAGCCAATCGTTACCACCAAAACGACCACGATCCGTACGCCGGTTGTTACGTCGACTGATCACTATCGCTACTCCATCAGCGACAAGGTGACCCTCGACTCGGTGATTGGAGGAGGAAGTGACAACACCGTCCTTACGTCAGGTGCCGGCAAGTTGATTGACACTGGAGCTGGAGACGACAGCGTTGTCGCCGTAGACAATCAATCCGATCCGTCTCATGCCGGGCACGCCGACTACGACGTCGAACGCTACGGCGATTTTTTATTCGGGAATGCTGGTAGTGACGTTCTCAGCGGACGCGATCTTCGCGATGAGCTCATCGGCGGGGCAGGCTCGGACACGATGGACGGTGGTCGTGGCGCTGATACGTATCGCATCTTTGCGGACGAGGATGGGCAAGATGTGGTGCTGGACAGCGGTGCCAGCCCATTACGCGTAAGTATTCATTTGGTTGGCGTGGTGGATGGCGAGGGGCCGGGTCGCGTTTGGTCGCAGGCCATCGATATCGTTGGCGAACTGCCGAGAACTGGCGAAGCCGTGACAGCCGTGGCTTCGCTTGGGTTGAGGGAAGACTCCAGTCGTCCAGGAACATACGTTTTGGACTCTCCCGATTTCGACATGCCCGGTTACTATGATTTGGTACAGGCCCTGCCTGGCCGAATCGTGGCGGCGTTGTCACCGTTCTTTCCGGGCTTGCAGGATCGCTTCGATCAAATGGTCGCAGATGGGCAGAGCCGCATGATGTATGACTCAAATGGCAATATCGAAGCGGGCTTCCACATTGATACGGATTTCACGTCGATTGCTGCGGAAGGTGTTGATCTCAATACAGTGCAAGACGTCGTGTCCTTTGAGGCTGGCATTGATCGCAGCGCGCTGGTCGTCAACTGGACGACCGCCAACAACAATGGTCAAGACCATGCGGCATTGGAAATTAGCTGGGGCGGCATCGGCAGCGTGCGCGTTCTTGCGCCACAGGCAGGTGACCCGAGCGGGCTTGGTATCGAAAAGTTCCAGTTTGCAGACGGCACCAGCATGTCTATGTCGGAAATGTTGACCCTGGCAAACTGGGTTCCGACCCTGGAGGCCCAACTTGCCGATCAAAGCACGGCCGAGGGAATGGAGTTTGAGTATGTTGTTCCGCAGGGCACATTCCTTGATGCCGATGTCGGCCAATCACTGTCATTGACAGCAACACTGGCTGACGGCCAGCCATTGCCATCCTGGCTCACGTTTGATGCGCAGACAGGCAAGTTCTCCGGCTTGGTGCCGGGCAATGCTTCCGGCAGTTTGGATGTGCGAGTAACGGCAACCGATTTTCACGGCGCCAAGGTCAGCGATGTTTTTTCGATTGGGATTGCTGACGTCAATCGAGCTCCGGCAATTGGCGCTGCGATAGATGGTGTTCAAGTCACACAGAACGACTCGCTTTCGTTTACCGTTCCTGACGGCACGTTCTCTGATCCGGACCCGGACGATGTGTTGACATATTCTGCAACGCTGGCCAACGGTGACCCCCTGCCTTCCTGGCTTTCATTCGATGCCGATACGAAAACGTTCTCAGGTACGCCGGGAAGCGGTGACGTCCTGGATATTGACGTGAGCGTGATTGCGACGGACATGGGTGGACAATCGGTTGCCCAGACGTTGATCATTGCTGTCGCCAACGTAAACGACGCACCGGTGGTGCTGAACCCAATTGCAGAGCAAACCGCCAGCGAGAACGCTCAGTTCGCGTTCACTGTGCCAGCCGATGCATTTCAGGATGCAGACGCCGGTGACGTACTGACGTATGAGGCGACCCTGGAAAATGGCGATCCACTTCCAGACTGGCTGACGTTTGATGCCGGCACCCAGACGTTCAGCGGCAAGCCTGAGGTAGGCGATATCGGCGCCTTGGTAGTCAAGCTGACGGTTCAGGATGCGGCCGGCCTTTCCACCAGCCAGTCGTTCCGCCTGAATGTGACCGACGTCAACCAGGCGCCGGACACCGGCGGCGCGCTACCGGCCCAGACCGTTAACGAAGATGCCGCGTTCAGCTATAAATTGCCATCAGGAACATTCACCGATGCGGACGCGGGTGACTCTCTGGTGTTGACCGCTAAGCTGGCGAATGGGGATGCGCTGCCTTCGTGGCTTACATTTGATGCCGAAACCCAATCTTTCGCCGGAACTCCCGCCAATGGTGATGTGGGGCAACTGGACTTGGTTATCACGGCAGTTGATGCGGGCGGCCTGACGGCCACGCAGTCACTGCATTTGAATGTTGCCAACGTCAACGATGCGCCAATCGCGGTCGGTGTCATCGTTGCTCCTGGCGCCACCGAAAATACCAACTATTCGTTTGTTATTCCCGCCGGCAGCTTTGCGGACGTAGATGTAGGTGATTCGCTGCGCTTTACGGCAACGCTGGCAAATGGCGACCCACTGCCCTCCTGGTTGTCACTCTCGACCGGCCTTGACGGCGCGCTGCGATTGACCGGCGTTCCACCGAAGGCAGCGCCCAATTCACTGGACATTGTGCTCACCGCGACTGATCTGGCTGGTGGCGCGGTGTCGTCCTCGTTTGCCCTGGCAATTGCACACGCGCCGGTTGATCCCGGTGTCGTGCTTACGGGCACACGCCGCAGCGATACGGTGACTGGCGGATCGGGCAGTGACTCGCTCTCGGGCGGCGGTGGAAACGATACGCTCAATGGAATGGGAGGGAGCGATACTCTGAATGGCGATGCGGGAGCCGACGTTCTGAACGGCGGTGACGATGGCGATCTGCTATTCGGTAACGGCGGAATTGATGCCCTGAACGGCGACGCCGGAAACGACGAACTGCATGGCGGCCTTGGGGGCGACGTATTGAATGGCGGCGCCGACGACGATCTGGTGTTCGGTGATGAAGGCCTGGACCAGCTTTTCGGTGGCAGCGGCAACGATTACCTGAATGGCGGGACGGGTGGGGATTCTCTCGACGGCGGCGATGGCAACGATCTGCTGGAGGGCGATCAGGGCGTGGACGTGATCACCGACCTGATCGGAAACAATTTGCTCGCTGGCAACCAGGGATCGGATCAGCTGACCGGCGGAAATGGCAACAATGTTTTCATTGGTGGACTGAGCAACGATTCGATCGTCTCCGGCACTGGAAATGATCTGTTCGCATTCAATGCTTTGGACGGAGATGATCACATCCGGCTGGGCGGTGGCGAGGATACGTTGTCGCTCGGTGGCGGAGTTCGTTATGAGGATCTGAGCCTGATGCGCCAGGGGGACAGCTTGCGTTTGAACCTGGGCAATGGCGACACGATCACGTTTGATGACTGGTACACCAGCCCGGCAAATCAAAGCCTCGTCAATCTCCAGGTCATTGCGGACAGCCTCGGCGACTATGATGCTTCGGGAACGAACGTGTTGAAAGACAACATAGTCGAAAGCTTTGACTTTCAGGCGCTCGTTGCAAGATTTGAAGAGGCGCGAGCCGCCAACCCGCGTCTAAATCGTTGGTCGATGATGAATTCGATGTTGGGTGCCCACTTGGGTGGGAGCGATGTGGCGGCAATGGGCGGCGACTTGGCCTATCAGTTCGGCCACTTTGGTTCGCTCTCCAATGTCAGTGTGGATGCCGCACAGGCAATGCTGGCATCCGCCCAACTGAATGTCGACCCGCAGGCATTGCAGGCCGTCGCCGTTCTGCAAACGGGTGGCCAGCGGCTTACCTAACAGTCTCGTTACGGCGGAGTCGGGTGTTTAGACGCGGCAGCGCGCGTCTGGAGGCGCTTCGAAAAATCCAGCAATGGCGCGGCGTCCAGGGCAACTAAGCTGTGGAAGCCGCGCCCATGCTCGTGTTTTTGCCTGTTTTGCGGGGGTGGGTGGCGGT
>CAYSKY010000380.1:0-4032 GCA_964431425.1 uncultured Burkholderiales bacterium | reverse complement strand
GGCGTGCATTGGCCTCGGCCAGCTGGTCGGTGCGCGATTGCACCATTTCCTCCAGGTGCAGCCGGTAGCGCTCCAACTCGGCCTCCTGCTCGCGCCTGCTGGTGATGTCCTCCTCGGCCGCGATGTAGTGCGTCACCCGGCCGTGTTCGTCGCGCATCGGTGAAATGCGTGCGAACACCGCGAAGTGCGTGCCGTCTTTGCGGCAGTTGATGAATTCGCCATGCCACACCGCGCCACTGCCCAGGGTACCCCATAGTTCCTCGTAGGTGGCGGCTGGCGTGCGGGCGGATTTGAGCAGCCGCGGATTGGCGCCGATCACCTCGTTCGCGCTGTAGCCGGACAGTTTCTCGAATGAGCGGTTGACGTACTCGATGCGCGCGTCCCGGTCGGTGATGACAATGGCCGTCGGGCTCTGCTCCACGGCCAGCGAAAGCTTGCGCACCTCCTCATTGGCCAGGTGGCGGTGGGTGATGTCCTGCACGGTGCCGTAGGCCAGTTCGTTGCGGCCATCGGCCGCGCGGTGAAATTCCGCGCGCTCGCGAACCCACAATACATTGCCGTCGACCACGATGCGGTGCTCGATCTCGTATTCGCGCGCGCCGGCCAGGCTGTCGCGCCAGGAGGCGGCCACCCGTTCGCGGTCGTCAGGGTGCACAAATTCAAGAAACCTGTGCACGGTCATCGGTGTCCCGGCCGGCACGTTGAACAGCCGGTAGGTTTCGTCGGACCAGTTGAGGTTGCCGTCGGCGTCGGCTTCCCAGCTGCCGGTCTGCGAAACTGCCTGGGCGCGGCGCAGGGCGGCCTCGCTGCGGCGCAGCGCGTTCTCGACGCGGCGAATGTCGCCGAGGTCCGTGACCACCGTGGCGAAGTACTCACGGTCGCCCAACGTCAGCAGTCGCGCATTGACCAGTACGTCCATCACCGAACCGTCCTTGCGGCGGTGCTGCGTTTCGAAGCGCCCGCCGCCGGCTGCGCGACGCCGCGCCAGTCCGGCAATGATCTGGTCATGGGTTTCAGTGACACCCAGGTCGGCCACGCTCATCTGCGCAAACTCCTCGCGCGTGTAGCCGAGACGTGTGTAGGCCGCCTCGTTGAACTCGACAATGCGCCCGTCCACGGCATCGGTCAGCCCCAGCCAGTCGGGTGCCTGGGTGACGATGGCTGAATACACCGCATCGCGATGTGCCAGTGTCTGCGCATAACGGCGGCGGGTCATGGCGCCGCCGACCCGTGAGGCGATGGTATCGAGCATCTGCCGTTCCTCGGGCAGGAAGGGCGTGCCGTCGATTTCGGGAGGCGATTCGAGGTAGGCCACCGCCAGGTCGCCGGCGCCCTCGTCCGGGCCGAGTGCGGCCTCCAACATCCATGGTGTCTCGCGGAAGTTGGCGGTGGTGACCTCGATTTCGCCAATTCGGACGCGGGCGGCGGCGTTCCCGGCATGCAGCATCGCCTCCGGCAGGCGGTCTACTACCGACTGCAGCATATCCTGCAGGGGGCGCTCGATTCCCTCGGTGGCGCGGAAGATGTCATACAGGCAGCGCATCTCTTTCACGCGCTCCCGCAGGTCAATGGCATCGTTGCGCGCCGCCGTCACATCGTGAGAGATGCCCAGCACGCCCACCAGTTGCATGCGGGCGTTGTACATGGGCGTCTTGATGGTCTGCAGGATTGCGCGGCGGCCGGTGGTGCGATAGGTCACCGTTTCCTCATTCACGCGCGGCGCGCCGGCCGCCAGCGCGAGACGGTCGTTTTCGCGAAATGAATCCGCAAGTTCCTTCGGCACCAGGTCGTAGTCGGTCTTGCCGATCAGTGCCTCGCGCGGCTGGCCAATATAGTCGGCGAACGCCGAGTTGCAGTCGAGATAGACGCCGTCGGCGCCTTTCAGCCAGACCAGGTTCGGAATGGTCTCGATCAGCGTGCGCAACTGTGCGCGTTCGTCGGCCAGTGCCGTACGGGATGCCACCTCGCCGCTGCGGTCCTGTCCGACGCCCACCAGATACTCCAGCCCGCCGATGGTGGTGCGCCGGCCGGTGAAAAAGTACGGGACGCGCCGGCCGTCCCGCGTCAACAGCGGCGCTTCCAGCGTGGCATCTCCTTCTGTGAACACCCGCTGGATGGCGGAAGCCAGCGTGGACTGGTCTTCGCCGGCAAACAGCCGGCTGGCCGCCATGCCGTCCAATTGAGTATCGCTGTAGCCGGTGACCTCGGTGAAACGCCGGTTCCAGCGTTTCAGCTTTCCTTCAAGGTCGATGACGTAGAACACGCCGGGCAGGCTGGTGATGATGTCGTCGGCGTATTGGCGCGCGAGGCGCAGGGCTTCCTGCTGGCGGGTCTGGGCCGTGATGTCACGCGTGATGCCGAACATCACCTGCCGGCCGTTCCATACGCCCCGGACCATCCGGGTGTCGGAATCGAAGCGGCTGCCGTCGGCGCGCATGATCGGCATGGGGCAGTCACTGCGTTTGCCGGCGACCAGATCCTCGAGAACGGCCAGCGTCGCATCGCGCAATTCCGGCGGATGGAGGTCGATGACCGAGCGGCCGCGCAGCGCCTCCCCGTAGCCCAGACGGTCCGCCGCCGGGTTCCAGTGCAGCACCGCGCCGCCTTCATCAATCACAAATACCATCTCGTCGATCGATGCAAACAGGCTGTCCAGGTTTTGCTGCTGCAGCCGCGCCTCCTCGGCGGCCAGGTAGTGCTTCAGCGATTCGCCAAACTGGCCGGCCAGCGAACAGAACCCCTCAAACAGGTGTGGTGTCCAGGCCCGCACGCTGCGACTGGCCAGGTTCAGGCACGCGACCGTCGTGCCTCCCGCACGGATGGGAATGACCGCAAGTGCGGTGATGCCCTCCGCCTGCATGTCTTCCGACTCAAGCAGGAATCGCGCATTGTCGGGGGACGGATCGTCGAGTCCCGCGGCCAGTATTGTGCCGCCGTCCAGTATCGTGTGACGCGGTGAGCCCGGTGGCAATGAACCGACGCGGCTGGTGAATGCGTGCGACAGGTCACGGTGGGCGGCCAACACATAGCAGCCGTCGGGATTGCGCCAGTACAGGCCGCCGCCGTCGACCTCGGGCAGGCGCACCAGCACGTCGAACAGCGCAGACAACATGCCATCGCGGTCGAGCGACTGGTTGATGGTGAGCAGCAGATCGCGTTGTGCCTGCACCAGCAACTCATCGTATTTCGCCAGCGTGACATCGGTGACGGTGCCGGCGGCCAGGAGTGGGTTGCCGGACGTATCGCGCCGCAGAATCCGTCCGCGTGTTTCCAGCCAGCGCCACTGCCCCGCGGCGGTGTGAACGCGTGCGAAATGGTCACAGGAGCCGTCACCCGCAACCGCGTCCTCCCACCTTTTCTGCACTGCGGCGCGGTCCTCCGGATGCAGTGTCTGCAGCCATTCCGCAAACGCGGGGGTCGCACCAGCCGGGTCGCGCCCCAGCATTTTGTAGACATGGGGGCTCCAGCGGATCCGGTCGGCGCGCACGTCGAATTCCCAGGTGCCGACTTCGGCGGAGGCCAGCAACTGGTCGAGGCTGGACTCGATGCGTGGCGCGCCGGGTGCAGCCGTGGTGGCCGCGTCCATGCTGGCGTGCTCAGCAGGTTGCTTCACCATGGCTCCCGCCCGATGGGGACCAGTATCCGGCGCGCGCGCAAGCGGGCGCCGCAGCATGGGCTGCCTTCCGAAGGTGATGCGTGACACGACATTTCAGAGCTCTTTCGGCCTTCCTGTGCCGGTGGCCGGCATCTTGCCAGTGCCTACCGTGTGCGGTCGTTGCCCGACCAATCTAGCAGGCAGCATGGCAATACCCTTGCGCGGGATCAAACCGGAGCGATCAATGCTCGCGAACGGCCTCGGCAGGCCACGACCGCGCGGCAAATCGCCAGCATTGGCGCGGCTTTCAGGGCATTTTTGGCTGGAAAGCCGCGCCAATGCTGGCGTTTGGCTTGCCGACGCGGGTGCGCGCCCCGGCAGCGTCAGCGCATGACGGCATAGTTGAACAGCGATACCGGCGGCAGCAGGTCCAGTTG